>WTJZ01000009.1:0-2557 GCA_011524615.1 Akkermansiaceae bacterium
TTTTATGACTATGGAGGCTACTTGACGAAAAAAGCCAACCTTTCGGTTGGCTTTGCCGTAGTAGGGGTGAGCCTACTGATGATTGGTTTGTCTTACGTTGTGCCTTAGCGTTGGGTAACACCGAGCTTGTCACAGAGAGCTTGTACGAGGGCTGTGTGGGCCTTTTCGACTTCTTTGGCCTTGAGGTTCTTGGTCTCAGAGCGGTAGTCGAGGCGGAAGGCGAGTGACTTCTTGTCTGCGGCGAGCTTCTCTCCTGAGGCGTCGTGGAAGTGGTCGAAGCAGGTGAAGTTCACGAGGAGTGGTTGTTGTTGCTTCTTGAGCGTCTCTGCGATGTCTGCTGCTGAGACGGAGAGAGGACACTCGAGAGCGACGTCACGTGATGAGCCTGGGAATTTACCGAGATCATTTGCCATACGGCTCTTCGTTCTCGCTTGGATGAGCTTATTGACGTCTAGTTCTGCGACGTACACTGGAGCGGTGAAGTCGCAGTCACGCTGGAGCTTAGGATGAAGTTGGGCAAAGGCACCGATGTTCTTACCGTCGAGGTGGATCTCTGCACCGAGGAGAAAGCCTGGACGATCCTTAGGACGTAGGGTTATCTCGGAGTTCGGGGCGAGGAGTTCGATGATGCCCTTGAGGTCAAAGGCGTCACAGACTTCCTCCGCAGAGTTCCATCCCTTAGGAGTACGTTGGCCTCCGAGGAGAATCGCGATGTGGTCAGTCTCGAGGTCCTTAGCCTTGCCTCCCCCTGCGTTACGGAAGGTACGTCCGATCTCGAAGAAGCGGAAGGACTTAGCCCCCTGGCGAGCATTGCGCGTAGCAGATGCGATTAGTCCAGGCACGAGTGATGGTCTGAGAGTCGAATGGTCCTCACTGAGAGGCAGGGCGACTTGGATTACGTCTCCATCGAGGAGGGGCTTGAGAGGGAGGGCGTAGGTGAGCTCCTTCTCAGAGATGAGCTTGATCGTGTTTGCCTCGTAGATTCCTTGTCCGACGAGTTGACGCTTGAGAGCGAGTTGGCCGTCATAGGCGAGATCTTCCTTAGACGGGAGGACTGCCATGCCGCGGTTACTGAGAGAGATCTTCTCGAAGCCCTCTAGGCGGACGACTTCCTCGATGAGGTCGATCGGACGGATGAGGTCTTGGCGGAAGGCAGGGATGCCCCAGTAGACTTGGTTATTGTCCTTGATGTAGGTAAGGCCGAGCGCGCGGAGGTGCTGCTCTGCGGTCTCCATATCGATGTCTCCACCGGTGACCTGTGTGAGGAGGCGCTCTGGGAGTTCGACTGCAGGGAGGCTCGCTGGGAGTTCGCCTGTCTCTTGGACCTCTGCTGGTTTGCCCTTGGCGACTTGCTTGATGAGGGCGATCGCGAGTTCTCGTGCGCGATCGATGCTCTCGAAGTCTACTCCGCGCTCGAAGCGGTAGGATGAATCGGTCGTGAGATTACCCTGACGGCGTGCTGTACGACGCACACGTGATGGCGTGAAGTAGGCTGCCTCTAGGATGATGTCCTTGGTGGTCTCTGTGACGCCGGACTCTAGTCCGCCGAGTACGCCTGCGAGGGCGAGAGCGCTGCCCGACTCGTCTGAGATGACGCAATCGTCAGCGTAGAGGGTGTAGTCCTTTTCATCGAGTCCCTTGAAGACTTCTCCCTCACTAGCAGTGCGAATGGTGAGAGCCTTGCCTACCTTAGCTGCGTCGAAGGCGTGGAGGGGTTGTCCTGTCTCATGGAGGACGTAGTTCGTGATGTCTACGATGTTATTGATCGGGGCGAGGCCGATCGCTTCTAATTTAGTAACGAGCCACTCTGGAGAAGGAGCGACTTTGACTCCATTGATCTCAGTCGCACTGTAGTAAGAGCATCCATCAGTGTCTTGAATCGTGATCTGCTCTGCAGGTGTTGCTGGGAGCTTAGGAGCGTCGTGCGGAATAGGCTTAGGAGTCTGTTCTAGGATCGCTCCGAGTTCTCTCGCCATACCACTGACTGAGAGGCAGTCTGGACGGTTAGGAGTGATCTCTAGCTCGAAGATAGTATCACCTGCGTAGAGCGAGTTTAGCTTGGTTCCGACCTCGTATTCTGCTGGGAGGATCATGAGGCCATCCTCTGCGTCTACGAGTCCGATTTCGCTTGCTCCACAGAGCATGCCATTAGAGGCGACACCACGGAGTTTACCTTCCTTGATGACGAAGCCGCCACCGAGATCTGCGCCAGGGAGGGCACATGGGACCTTATCGCCAACCTTGTAGTTCTTGGCTCCACAGACGATTTGGCGTAGAGAGCCTTCGCCGGCGTCGACTTGGCAGGTATTGAGCTTATCGGAATCAGGGACTGGGGTCTTCTCCTTGACCTCTGCTACTACGATAAGGTCGGTAGGAACACCTTGGTGCTCAATGCCCTCTACCTCTACACCTGCAAAGGTGAGAAGGTCGGAAAGCTGATCGATAGAGTAGTCCGAGACGTCGAGTTGTTCTGAAAGCCAATTGAGCGAAAGTTTCATAGCGATATGATGAGGTATGGCATTTCACGCGTTTCGCCCAATAGGTCAAGGGTGTTTTC
>WTJZ01000009.1:2657-17977 GCA_011524615.1 Akkermansiaceae bacterium
AAAGTTTCAAAGTTTCAAAGTTTCAAAGTTTCAAAGTTTCAAAGTTTCAAAGTTTCAAAGTTTGTTGCGATTTTGTTTTTTGGATATCGTGGGTGTGGGGAGCGTGGGGAAAAACTGGTTGAGGCTTTTGATGGGTGTGATATGAGAGGGCATGAAGATCTTATCAATAGTGATGTGTGTGATGGGCTTGGTCTCTCTAGTGAACGCCTTTAGGCACTACACGGAGGCTAAGGAGGTAGAGGCGTGGCCGTCAGTGACTGGTCAGATGGTCAAGGCTGAGGTTGCAGTAGAAAAGGGCGGCAAGTTCGTCGTGACGGGGAGTTACCAATATGAGGTTGAGGGCTCGTCGTATGAGTCAGATCGGCTGGTTTACATCGAGGGTGGATACTATCGTACGCGAGAGGATGCGGAGCAGGCGGTGGAGGAGTATATGAATCCAGGGCAAGTACAGGTGTACTATTCTCCTGAGCAGGTAGAGGAAGCGGTCTTGAAGTTACCAAGCTCTGAAATGGCTCGCACGTTGATGATGATGAGTGGGGTGGTGATCCTGTTAGGTGGCGCAGTCTACTTTAGTAAACACCTTCAGAAGAAGTAAGCGGACTCTGAGCCACTGCTTATATAGCCAAGTTTCTAAAATTTGCGGGGGAGGATGAACCTTTCCCTGACACCATAAAAAAAGCGCACCGAGATGAGGTGCGCTTTTTTGTTATTAAGAAGGTGGGTTCGCTTATGCTGTAAGTCCGTCAGCCTTGAGCTTACGGCGAAGGTCAGCAAAGGTGATGAGCTTCATGTCTTGCTCATCCCAGAGGCGGAAGTTGATGCACTTAAAGCTCTTCCAGAATGTGAGCGGTTTCACCGATGAGAACATGTTATGTGAGAGGTGACACTTCTCTAGGTTATAGTTAGGGATCTTAGAGCTGAGGTGGTGAATGTGATGGAATCCGATGTTCCCTGAGAACCATTGGAGGAGTTTTGGGAGCTTGTAGAACGAGCTGCCGTAGACGGCCGCCTTGAAGTAATCCCAGTTTTCACCAGATTCCCAATAGGTGTCCTCGAACTGGTGCTGTACGTAGAAGAGCCATACACCGCATGTTGACGCTACAGTCATACAGATCAGGGTGATAATGAGGTAATGAGCCCATCCGAAGGTGAATCCAAGTGCGACAACCATGGCTGCGATCGCGAGGTTACTCCAGAGTACAGAGATCTTTTCTTTTGGCTTAGCGTTCGGGAGTGGGAAGCGGTGCGTGATCATGAAGGTGAACATCGGGCCCACTACGAAGAGTACAATCGGGTTACGGCCAAGGCGGTAGACAAAGCGCTTCCATGCAGAAGCTGAGAGGTACTCGTCTACAGTCATCGTCCAGATATCACCTACGCCACGGCGGCTGAGGTTACCATTGTGAGCATGGTGTACGCTGTGTTCCCAGCGCCAGTGCTGGTATGGGGTGAAGGCGAGGGTACCAGTGATGAATCCCCAGAAGTCGTTATTCTTCTTATTCTTAAAGAAAGAACCATGTCCACAGTCATGGAAGAGAATGAAGACACGTACGAGGAGCGCTCCTGCTACTACTGCTACAGGGATTGTAGCTCCCCACTTCCATGCTCCAGGGAGCATGAGGGTGAAGTACATCGCGACCCAGAGAAGGACGTAGAGGCCGACGGTATTGATGAGTTGCCATGCAGCCTTTTCCACATTAGGCTTAGCATACTCTTTGACGATAGCCTTCCACTCTTTGGTTGGAGGAGATGGCTGGGAAAGTTTTTCAACGTTATTCATATAATGATCTTAAGAAAAGTGTGGGGACAGTCGTTCTATTCCTCAAACTTTGCAAGTTATTATTTGGATGTGACGACAGCTTCGTAGGTCATAGCGATACTGGAGACCCAGATTTTTCGTTAGATTTAGGGGGGAATAGATTCGGGTCAATGTTCTCATAAAGAAGGAACGAAAGTGATGAACTCGATGAAAATAGCGACTATACTTGCACTTCTGCTCTCAGCCTTGAGTTATTTACTGCAAGAGCTCGCTCCTTGTTCTCAGTGCGGTGTACTCACGAGGTTTACAGGAACTGAGGTCGAACGAGAAGCGTTGTTTCCATAGGTAGGGAGATGTCAGGAATAATTAACTTTTCTTAAGCACCTGCGGCTTTCTTATTAATTATGAGGAGGGGGCATGCTCCCTTAAGATCAATTTAGGAGACGGGAGAGGTGGTTTTTCTGTAGTGAATCGTAGACTTTAGATTCGCGCTATGAGTCGATATCTAGTTGAAGCGGGTCAATAAATTATCAGGGTTGTGTTTTAGAGTGGTATAAGAAGTTTTTTGATTGGAAAAGGTTGTTTGGTTGGGTAATTAGATCGAGGAATTACGTTTTTGAGATGAAAGTACAAGAGGATAAGAGGGGGGATGAGGAGATTGCGAAATTTGTAGGGCAGGGGATGGCATTGACGGCCTGGCAGCAGCTTGGACATGATGTGGAGTTGCGAGAATGGGCTCCTGGTGAGAGGCGTGAGTTAGCAGCTAAGCTGGCCAATGGGCTAGGCAACTATCGACTAGGTGAGTGCCTGCGCCTCTTAAATGCGCGTCAGTTTCCGGATCAATTCCAATATGTCATCTTTGAGGTGATTTATCGCGTGAGGAAATATGGGGCGCACGCTGTACTTCCAGAACTAGAGCTATGGTTGGATCGGACAGAGGGGATGGCGGAGCGTGAACTGAGCGACTTATATGCTACGATTGCGTGGTGCTACTCCGAGTTAAGAGAGTTCCAACGGGCGCATCATTATTGTGAGCTGGCAACTAGTACTGACCCTGTTAATGCCTGGGCGAGAGTAGAAGAAGCGCAGGTGCTGGCCGCGGAGGATCGCTATGAAGATTCGCTGCAGGTGGCGTCAGAGGCATTAAGCATTCGCCAGTGGTATAGGCCAGCGGTGGAGGTCAAGGTTAGTGCACTACGTAATCTGGGGCGGGATCAGGAGGCGGAAGATCTGTTACTGTTAGCGCATGAGCATACAGAAGAGTCACGGTATGCGGTTCGTCTAGAGTTAATGTACTCTGATAGAGGTGAGCTCGAGAGGGCACGCTGGGCGCTAGAGGAGTGGAGGTCACGCTCTCCGATGATGGATAAGCATGGTTTAGAGCGCTATCAACAGCGACTGATCGATTATGACCTGTTAGAGGGCGAGGAGGAGCGTGCACTATCGCTGCTCGCATCGCAGAAGGGACTCTACCATCGTAAAATCTATGCGAACCTGTTAGAGGGCGACTATCGATCACGTCAGCGGGTACAGTTGGAGGTGCCCTTCATCAGGCAGCACCATATGACCTGTGCTCCAGCGACGCTCGCGTCACTCTCCCGCTTCTGGGGGGCAGATCATGATCATCTAGAGATCGCAGAGCAGATTTGTTATGATGGGACGCCATGGTTCAAGGAGCGTCAATGGATGGAGGAGCACGGGTTTATCGCGCGCGAGTTTCGCCTGACACGGGAGTCATTAGAGATGGTTATTGACCGAGGGCTCCCCTTTACCCTCACGACCTCATGGACGACGGGAGCGCATTTACAGGCTTGTATCGGGTATGATGCTCGGACTGGGGTAGCGATCTTGAGAGATCCGACCCATCGCCACTATGGCGAGGTCTTACTAGCAGAGCTATTGGAGTCGCACCCGTTAGACGGTCCGCATGCTACCTTGATGGTGCCAGAGGAGAAGGCTGCTTTATTGGATGGTCTAGAGTTACCCGATGAGGAGTTCTATGATCTCTATCACCAGTATAGTGTCGCAGGTGATCGGCATGAGACAGATGAGATGTATCGGATCCTGGAGGAGCTGAGAGGGCGCTCATCGGATCACTTTTTGACGCGGCGCGCGTCATTAGACTGGGCTTACTTCTTAGGAGATCCACTACAGCAGGCTCAGATATGGCAGGATCTATTAGCTCGTTCGCCTGACAATCAGAAGGTCGCGTACCGTTCGTGTGCAGCCTTTAGCCGATCGATGACGGAAGCGAACTATCTGGAGTGGTTAAAGCAGTGGGTCGAGCGTGACTCTGCAGACCCCGTGTTCTATGCGGTGTATGGAGAGGAGCTGCTGAAGTCAGTGACGAACTGGGAGGAAGCGGGCTACTATCTGAAGCGTGCAGTCAGGGGGAGACGATATGATGGCCGCGTGTATGAGTCCTATGCTCGGTATGCGTCTTATCAAGGAGACTTCACACAGGCAAAGCGTTATCAGCGTCAGGCGAGTCTCTATAATAGTGCGTTCGAGCCCTATGCGATGACATACTTCGAGTATTGTATCGCAGCAGGATGTAGGGACGAGGGGATCGACTACCTACGTGAGAGAGTGGAGCAGTCATCAGACTTAGACTCAGGTCCCTGGATCTCGCTCGCCTCGGCGTATAATCAGCTAGGACTCAGAGATCAGAGTAAGGAGACGCTAGAGGAGGCTCTACTGAAGTACCCCGAGGACGGAGTACTCATTGCATATATAGCGAACCAGGCGGTATCATGGGGCGAGATAGATCGGGGACATGAGTTATTACAGCGCGCTCAGTTACACCTGGATCGACCGAGTTGGCTAGATCGCGCCTCTCGGCTCTATGGTTATCTAGGAGAGCGGGAGAAGGTGGTCGAGATTTATCAAGAGCTCATCACGATTAATGATCGTAACTTTGAGGCGCATGAGGATTATGCTTATGAGCTGAAGGCTCAGGGGCGGGTACAGGATGCGAGTGACCATCTAGAGAGCTTAGTCGCTCGATACCCAGGGCAGAGCGCTCCGTTACTGATTATGGCGCGTTGGTGGGCAGATGAGGATCAGGAGCGGGCGCTGCAGTCTCTAGAGAGGTTGCTCGAGTCCTTCCCTAGTAATCTGTGGGCATTGCGCCAGGCAGCCATTGAGTATGAGCGGGCTAGAGACCTCGACCTAGCAGAGCAGTATGCGAGACGAGCGGTAGCGGCTAATCATAAGGTCGCAGAGTCACATGGCGTGCTGGCGAGTGTGCTCGAGAAGCAAGCGCGGTTAGACGAGGCTTGGGAGTCATACGGTGAGGCGATCAAGCTCGATGTCGATTATGAGTGGGGATTAGGTGCCATCATGGCTCTGTCTCATCGATTGGGACGTCAAGGGGAGGCATTACTCCTCATCGAGCAAGAGTTGATGAGCCAGGTGACTAATGGGGATGGCTTATTAGAATACCTAGAGCTCGCTACACCCTATCGCTCAGCAGACGAGGTGTCAGAATTCCTCTCTCAAGCGAGGGATGTCCGTGGCGATCTGTGGCAATCTCATACCGCATTAGTACGTCATAAGGTGCGCACCGGAGAGCTCGGAACGGCGCTAGCGATCGCTAGAGAACAGGTGGAGCGGTTTGCCCTGACTCCACGGGTCTGGATGGAGTTAGCTTATGTCTACCATGCATTACAAGAGTATGAATTAGAGATAGAGGCGGCAGCGGAGGCGTTGAAGCTATCTCCCTCATGGGATGTGGCGGCGCGTTGTCTCTCAGAGGCATCGGAGAGGCTGGGGAGGTATGATCGTGCAGAGGAGGTATTACGTGCGGCGGTGCAGTGGAACCCCTTTAATCCTTTGAACGCGCTCTATCTAGCGGAACTCTTATGGCGTCTCGACCAGAGGACCGAAGCCTTTAGCTGTCTGCAGGAGTCGTTAGTACTCAACTATAACTATCAGGATGGCTGGGGAAGGCTCGCTGACTGGAGTCGCCAGCTTGAGTACCCACTGGATGCGATCTTAGAGGAGAATCGTGCGAGACGTGGTCAGTTACTAGGCTGGTGGATGATCGAGATCGATATTTGGTACGAGCTGAATCAGATGGAGAAGCTCTTAGAGGCATGTAACCATGCTCTGGATCGTTTCCCTACGGAAGTGGAACTGTATGATCGGAAGGCGTTTGCCCTGACAAGCCTGAGCCGATATGATGAGGCTGAGGCCGCCTGTGACTATCTCCCATCGACGAGGGAACTCCCCAGAAATCTGCAGGCGCGTAAGGCGTGGGTCCTCTGGGAGAGTCTACGTCGCCAAGAGGCGATCGACATGATGCAGTCTATCATAGCGAGTCATCCGGACTACGTATGGCCACTGAGGCAGCTCACGAGTTGGTTAAGAGAGGTGAACCAGTATGAGGAAGCCCTGCAATCTGCTCAGAAGTGGGTCGCCATCGAGCCTGAGAACTATCTCGCGTGGGGCCATCTCGCTGAGGGTCAAAAGCAGGCCGAGAAGATCAAGGAAGCTCAAGAATCATTCGAGAGAGCTCTCCACCTGTCTCCTACTTACAGCTATGGCGCGAGCCAACTCATAGAGCTCTATATCAATGAAAAGAAGTATAACGATGCTAAGGCGCTCTTAGAAACAGTGCGCCATTACCAAGAAGATGGTTCTTACTATTCCGCATTAGCCGGAATCGCTTGTGCTGAAGGGCGTCAGGGAGATGCGACAGAGGCGCTCAGAGGGATGATCGAGAGTGAGGATACCTCGCGTGATGAGTTTGCCAGGATTGATCAATTGTTCGCTGATCAGGGATGGCGTCCAGTCTTTCAGGACACTCTGCATCAGTATGTGTCTGAGAGTAAGGCGAAGACGATGTGGGCGCTGGTTGCTTGGTGCTGGGATCGAGAGCAGGAGACCATCGTCTCGTATATGAAGCGCATCCGTCACTGCTCTTATGATATAGGGATGAAAGTGGAGTTCTGGAGCTTCATTATTGATTGCTCAGTCCACTTTAAGAGTTTGGGATTGTTAAAGGATCTGGAGAGGGAAGCGGACTTTAAGTCATCGACCTACCTGTGGGGACGTCTGACATACGCGTACTTTGAGCTCGATCAGCCTAAGATGGCTCAGCAATGGTCTCATGATTACCAAACGCGAGAGGATGTTCGGTCGTGGATGATGAGTAACAAAATCATGTCGGCGCTCGCTCTAGGGAGCTTTGAGGATGCTCGTGAGGAAGTTCACTTTACCTTAGCAAACTGTCATCCTGACCAAACGACGACTCTTATCGAGATTATCTCGGGGATCTTATCTGTTAGAGAGGGGGATCTAGAGGCGGCTATCTCGGTGAAAGAGAACCTCTACACTGCGGCAGACCAGTGGGAGCAACCTTACCTCAGCATCTTAGAGATCATGATCTTAGCACTACAGCAGCATCAGGATCTAGAGGCCTATAATGCGCAATGGGCGAAGCTCCAGGAGGCTCGACAAAACTGGCGAGAGAGTAAAGATATCACGGTATTAGTCAAAGAGATGAAGGCTCTACTCAAGCAACATTCCTCCCCATGGTCTGGTCCTCAGCATACGCAATATAAGCGGATGGACACGATGGAGAAGAAGGTCTACCCTAAGCGCAGGCCTGTCTCAACGACTCCTAAGAAGGAGGGTGGCAGGTGGAACTTTTGGGTTATCTTTATCGTGATCAAGGTGACTCTCGTTCTGATTAAAGTGCTATCGGATCACTAGGTGGGTCACGCACAATAAGGGGAAGCGCCTCTGCGCATTCTTCGTGCCCATCATAAAAGAGGGGCGGTCCTTATCAGGTCGTATGCATAAAAAAGACCTAGGGAGGACCTCCCTAGGTTCTGATGCAAGATGTGATTAAGCGTAGTGCTTACCACTGGATGGCCGCCGCCGCCCATGTGAGGCCTGCGCCAAAGACGACACATACGATGTTTTCACCGCGTTGGAACTTGCCTGAGCGAGCGGCTTCGTCGAGGGCGATTGCTACTGCCGCAGCAGAGGTGTTGCCGTATTTATCGAGGTTGATGAAGACCTTGTCATTATCGATGGTGAGGCGGTCTGCGATCGCATCGATGATACGGAGGTTCGCTTGGTGTGGGATCACCTGAGCGATGTCCTCAGAGGTGAGGCCAGCTTCTTCGACGACCTTGATCGCCGCATTCTTCATACGGTTGACCGCGTGCTTGAAGACTTCCTTGCCCTGCATAGAGAGTGAGGCGAGCTTGTCGTTCGCATTGTTGATGGTGATCGGGCATGCTGAGCCACCACCTGGGATATTAAGGATGCCGGTTTGTGCGCCGTCTGTGCCGATCTCGGTGGCGAGGATGCGTCCTTCACCTTCTTCTGACTTACGGAGGACGGCTGCACCAGCTCCGTCTCCGAAGAGAACGCAGGTGTTACGGTCTTCCCAGTTAGTGAAGGCTGAGAGCTTCTCTGCACCGATGATGAGTGCGTTCTGGAAGGTGCCCGCACCGATCATATTCTTGGCCATTTCCATCGCGTAGAGGAACCCTGAGCATGCTGCTGAGATGTCGAATGCGACGGACTTCTTAGCACCTAGGTTCTCCTGGACGTAACATGCAGTCGCAGGCGTCAGGGTGTCAGGGGTGATGGTGGCGACGATGATGAGATCTAGGTCTTCTGCCGCGATCTGTGCTTGCTCGAGTGCCTTTTTAGCTGCCTCGGTAGCGAGGTCTGATGTGGACTGGTCCTCTGCTGCGATGCGACGAGACTTGATACCGGTACGAGTGGTGATCCACTCATCAGTGGTGTCGACGATTTTTTCAAGATCCGCATTCGTAAGAACTTTTTCAGGAAGGTAACTTCCAGTTCCAGCGATAGTGACAGGTGCTAGTGACATAATAGATAGAGGTCTAAACAGAGAGCTACTAGAGTGCAATTACTTTTTAATGTCCTCTTAGGAGAGTGGTTCTGTAAATGTCGCGAGTGTACTGTAGAGAAAGAGCTATAAAAAAGATCTCTAGTGTGAATCTAGAGATCTGATCATTACTTCTGAGGGACTCAGAGTCTCACATCGAACCTGTAACTATGATACCTTATCTAGAACGGCATTAATGAGAGGTACTGCATCCTCTGACGTGTACTTACGAGCAAGTTCGATGGCATCATTGATGACGACTCCCTTGGTCGTCTTATTGATCATGATCTCATAGGCTCCTAGTCTGAGGAGAGAGAGCTCTACTTTACCGATTTGCTCTTGGCTGTAGTTCTGGAGGTTTGACGCGATAGCGACGTCGAGTTGATCCAGGTTCTCGATGGTGCCTAGTACGAGTGCACTTGATTCAGACTTGAGAGAGGCTTGTTCCTTGCTGGCCTTGATGAGAGCAGAGATAGAAGTCTCATCCTGATGACTGAGTGGAGTCGAGACGAGGTCTACACGCTGCGTCAGTTGCTTGAGTTGCTCGAGGGCCTTGATCATCGCTGGGAGTTCATCAGCAGTGAAGGCCATATTCGTAATGGTCGTGTAATACGTGCTGATGGAGGCATGCAGGGCACTAGCCTGAAGATAGATCTTGGTGAGTTCCTCTTGTTTGGAGAGGTTCCCCAGCATTTGGTAGAGTCGGTAGAATCCCTCTACAGCCTTAGCAAGAGAGAGTAGGTTACGAGCCTCGGTTGTGTGCTCGTAGGTCTTGAGCATTGGCACGATCAGGGGAGCGGTCGTGAGGAATTGCTCCGCTGCCTTTGGGAGGGCTTGGAGTTGGTGCTTGAGCGCCTTCACCGATAATTTGGTAAGCTTATCAGTCTCCGGCTCAAACGTAAGATCCCACGTGGAATCTTCCGCCTTCATCTGTGAGGAATAAGCGAAGAGGGAGAGAAGTGCCTTTTCTCGGATTAGGTTAGGTTTACTCATGCGATTTTTATAGAGAGGGGTGGGGTACTTACAGGATCTTTTCTGCCTTATCCAGCAATTTCTTCAAAGAGAGAGAGCATAGCGGCGGCGGTACGAGCGGCCTCTACACCACGGTTGAGTTCTACACCGAAGCATCGTTCGTCAGCTTGCTCCATATTGTTGACGTGGAGCACCTCACTGATGACAGGCGTAGAGAGTCTGACACTGATCTCCATGAGGGCGTCGGATACGGAGCTGCTGACATGGTTCCCGTGTGCGGTCGATCCCTGGAGGACAACTCCGAGAGCGATGAAGCAGCCAAAGGTGGTGCCTTGGTTCGCGAGGTGCTGAACAGTCACGGGAATCTCGTAGGAGCCTGGGACTCGTACGATGTGGATGAGGGCTTCAGGTAGGATTTCCTTAAGTTCCTCGACGCAGGAATCGATGAGTCCATCGACATGAGCCTTGTTGAACTTAGAGGCGACAATAGCGATAGGTTTGCTACTGAGTTGAGCAGAGTTCTTGAGGATTGGTCGGAGAGGGAGTTCGCTAGCCATTGCGTGATGGTGGGCAAAGGTTTGGCAGGGTGTCCACTCCTAAATGCTTTAAATTCCGTAGTGGGGAGGCTTTTGGGGGGCATTTTCCACTGGTAATGTGAGTGAGGGCTGTCATGGTAGGATATAGTACCCCCGCGAATCATGGATATCATCATTGTAGGAGCAGGCGAGATTGGCCGATATCTCGCGACTGAGTTATCGAGCGCTCAGCATAGTATCAGCGTTATCGAGCAAGACGCGCAGCTCGCAGCAGAGCTGGAGCAAGTAGTGGATGCTAAGGTGATACACGGTGATGGATCGAAGGCGAGTACTCTCATCGAGGCAAATGTGGAGCAGTGTAAACTGTTCATCGCACTAACGAATGATAATACGGTGAACCTCGTGAGCTGTTCAATGGCTAAGTCGATGGGGGTCAATGAAGTACTCTGTAGGATGCACCCTCGCCTACAGCGTGAGGAGTGGCTCTTTGATTACCGAGGGCACTTCGGGATCGATCATCTCTTTAGCTCGGAGAAGTTAAGTTCCCTAGAGCTCGCTAAGTATATTCGTAACCCTGATGCATTGGCCGTAGAGGAGTTGGCGGGAGGTAAGATCGAGTTACAGCAGTTACGGATTACGCCTAAGAGTGCGGCTGTGGGGAAGACGCTCCGAGAGCTTAAGTCACCTGATAAGACGCGAGTAGCTCTGGTGACACGCAGTGGTGAGAAGTTTATTCCGACGGCAGATACAGTGATCTTAGAGAAGGATGTGCTCACCTTCTTCGGGGAGCCTAAGAAGCTCAGTGAGCTCTCTCGTAAGGTGATACCGAATAAGAGAGAGGTGAAGGATCTGCGCGTGGCGATCTTTGGCGGGGGAGAATATGGGTTCTCTCTTGCTCAGATGCTAGAGGCGTGGGGGTGTAAGGTGCGCGTCTTTGAGGAGGACGAGGCCCGCTGTCGCTTCCTAGCGGAGGAGTTGCAGAGCTCTACTGTGATCCATGCAGATGCGACCATGATGGAGGAGTTACAGGATGAGCAGATTGGTGAGGTCGACTTCTTCGTCGCTACGAGTACCTCGGATGAAGATAATGTGATGAGCTGTCTCCAAGCACACCAACTCGGCGCGCGCAAGTGTTTGACCCTCGTGCACCGTGCTGACTATGCGAGAACGATTAGTCGAACAGGTCGTAATCTAGGGATCAGAGCCGCCGTGAGTCCGCGAGAGGCGACGAGACGTGATATTGAACGCTTCTTGACCGATGATTACTTCCATGTCGTGAAGTCGTACTCTGGAAATGAGGTGATCGAGATGGTAGTCAGAGAGGGCGCAGAGGTAACGAATCAAAGAATCCAATCGGTAGAATGGCCAGAAGAGGTCGTCCTAGTAGGCATCGTACGAAAGACAGAAGCATGGGTGCCTGGACCTGAGGATCAAATCATGGCTGGAGACATCGTCTACGCCATGGTGAGTCAGGTAAGTCGGAAGAAATTAGTTAAACTCTTAAAGTAAGGCTGTGAAGTATCGGATCGTATTAAGATTACTGGGGATCTTACTGTTCCTGGAGAGTGTCGCGATGGTGGTCTGTGGTGGCTTTGGGCTCTTCTTGACCTCACATACGGGGGGGATCTCTGGATATCCACTGCTGATAGGAGCTCTGATATGTGTTGCTGTGGGGCTCCTCTTCTACTTCGTGCTGGGGGAGAAGGTAGACTACCTGCCAAAGCGTGAGGGCTTAATCTTAGTAGGGTTGAGTTGGGTGGTCTTTGGGGTGTTTGGCGCTATTCCTTACATGGTCGGTGATCCGTCCTTACCCTTTGCGGACGCTCTCTTTGAATCGGTCTCTGGATTCTCGACGACAGGTTCTACTGTTATCGAGGATCTGAGTATATGGCCAAAGGATATTCTCCTGTATCGGGCGACGACGCAGTGGCTCGGGGGGCTCGGGATCCTGGTCTTGTTCATGGCGCTGCTGAGTTCACTCGGGGCGGGGTCTAAGTTCTTGTTTAAGAATGAGTCCAGCTTCCAGTTAAGTGAGATCGCCGCTGTTAAGATTCACGATGTGGCGCTACACCTCTTGTACCTTTACTTGGTATTGACCACGATCTGTACTCTCGGGTTACGTTGTTTTGGGATGGATTGGTTTGAGGCGATTACGCATTCCTTTACGACTCTCTCGACAGCTGGGTTTAGTATTTATAATGAGAGTATCGGTTACTTCAAGGACTGGGACACGGCATGGTTGATCGAGAGCTGGTTGATCCTGTTCATGACGCTGGCGGCGTTGAGCTTTGTCTTTTATCTGATTCTCTGGAGACGTAAGTTTGAGAAGGCATGGAAGCTGGAAGAAATATGGGTGTATGGACGTATTCTATTGTTCGGTACCTTGGTCTTACTAGTGGCAGAGTATCCGTACATGCAGGATGGGAACTATCTAGAGTGGATCAGGAGGACACTCTTTATGGTGGTATCGCTCTCTACTACGACGGGCTTTGGGCTGATCTCTGAACGTGAGTGGCCAGCCTTTGCCTATACCGTGATCGTACTATTAATGATCATTGGTGGATGCTCCGGCTCTACCGCTGGGGGGGTAAAGGTGAGCCGTGTGATCATCCTATGGAGGATTACGAAGCAGGCTATGGTGAAGGTGTTTAGACCACATCAGTACATGTCGCTTAAGATCAACAGTAAGCTGGTCTCGGCTGATAGTCAGCAGATGGTGGTCTTATTCGTCGCGCTACACTTTGCTATCTTGATGCTGTCTACGTTCTTAGTATCGATCTTTGAGTACCAGAATCAGATCGACTTCGAGACCAGCTTTGGCGCAGTACTCACAGCTATATCCAGTGTGGGGCCAGGGTTAGGAGCGCACGGTATATGGGATAACTTTGCCTCGATGCATGGGGTGACCAAGGTCTTCTTGTCTTTTATCATGATTCTAGGTCGTTTAGAAATCTTCACCCTATTGGCGCTCTTTACCTCGACTACATGGAAGAGGTTTTAATCTCTAACGGGAGATAAAAAAATGTGTTTTTTTGTGATAATGCAGGGGTAGATCGCGTATAAAGTGGGTAAATGATGAATAGGATATTATTAGTTATCTCGTGCTTGGTCTGTGGCATACAGGCGAGAGGGTTAGAAGTGGCGTCGCTTTTTAAGGATCACGCAGTACTACAATCGGGCATCGAAATACCTGTGTGGGGCTGGGGGGAAGTTGGTGAGGAGGTCGAGGTCTCATTTTCTGGTCAAGAAGTAGCGACTACCGTAGATGCGGACGGGCAGTGGCAGGTCGTGCTCCAGCCTGAGGAACCTAGCCGAGAAGGCGTTGAATTATTAGTGTCCTCTACCGCAGGGGCTAAGGTGGTCATCTCTGATGTGGTCGTGGGCGAGGTATGGATTTGTTCAGGTCAGTCGAACATGCATATGGAGGCTCATAAGTGTCGTGAGGTCGCATCCCTGTTACCTAAGATGAAGAATGTGCGCGCCTTTGAGGTGGAGAACACGGTATCCTTTGACGAGGAAGATCAGTGCAATGGTGAATGGGCCGTAGGTCATCCTGATAGTGCGGTGGCGGCGTCCTTTGCTTATCACTTGCAAGTAGCAGAGGATGTCCCTGTAGGCATTATTCTAACCAGTTGGGGGAGTTCTAGTCTAGAGGCGTGGATGCCGAAGTCTCTGGCCCAGAAGGTGCCTCACTTTAAGACTCTACTAGAGGAATTTGACGCCAATACTGCTAGCCAGAAAAAGATCCAACAGATCTTAAAAAAAGGCGTCAGAAGGCAAGAAAATGGCAAAGAGCTAGGCTGGAGTAGGGTGGATGATATCTACCTCAGGAGACAAACGAATCTACTGTATAATGCCATGTTCCATCCTCTGATACCATATGGCTGTCGAGGCATCGTCTGGTATCAGGGTGAGCGCAATACGCAATCAATGTTTGGGATGCCAACTACTAAAGAATGGTTCAAGCGACATTCTGGAATATTAAAGTATGGTGATACGCTACAGGCCTGGATCACGGAATTGAGGTCTCGTTGGGGGAGAGATGATCTTCATCTCTCGGTAGTGATGCTCCCGGGGTACGCCAAGGGCATGCTTCCGACCTCTCCGGTGAAGTCTCCACAGCGTCCAGAATCTCATTCATGGGCATGGATGCGTGAGTCTCAACTCTCGGTATTAGACTTACCTCACACGTCAGTAGCGTGTACTATAGACCTCGGCGATGCTACTGATATTCACCCGAAGGACAAGGAACCGATCGGGAAGAGATTAGCATTACTGGCACAGCGAGATGCTATCGGGCGGGATGTCGTCGCGACTGGTCCTCAGGTGGCGAAAGTTGAGGTCGAAGGCTCCCAAGTGTTAGTTACATTTGATTCGACAGTGACTACGGTAGATGAAAAGGCTCCGCGAGAATTTTGGCTCTCTCATGATGGTGAGAAGTGGGCCTCAGCAGAGGCTTCTCTCTCAGGCAACCGAGTCGTACTACACTCTGGAGCTGTCTCGGAACCTCTCTATGTCAGATATGCCTGGACAGGTAAGCCTGAGGTCAACCTAGTGAATAGTACTGGTCTGCCGGCGTACCCCTTCAGGACAGACCACTACGTACCATTGGCAAAATAGCGTTAACGGAAAAGTTGAGATAGGGGGCGAGTACAAAACAGTAATAAGACCAGTGTTACTTGTTCTTAATTGCATGAAGTGTGCTTAGCTAGCAATGCACCTAAGCCTACTTCAGCGATGCCCAATAATGCTTCTCTTTCCCATGACGATAATCTATGGCATTATTCTCCTCTGCCAATTGCGAGTTGCTAAGATAAGAACAGTCCTACCACTCATCTTTACTCGGCCTGTTCCTCCTCATGTACAAGAAAAAGTAGTCTGAAACTTATTGGAATACTCAGGATACGATGAATTCCCCCTGTCCCCAGCTGGGAATCACCACCTATGGTGAGCAGGTTATAGAGCAACTGCTCCAAGAACTTCGCTAGATCATGAGGGACTAGCGACTCGCCTTGCCCCAATAATATTGTCCCCTTTGTTAAAAGAGGCGTGTTTGAGGGTGTATCTAAAAGGGTGAGGAAAGAAACTGATGGAGCTAGTTGGATACACATCTGTGATCGATACAGCTATCAGAGGTGATGGTCCCGAGAGAATGGAAAATATCATGAAATGCATTAAC
>WTJZ01000314.1 GCA_011524615.1 Akkermansiaceae bacterium
ATCGATACACTCGCCGCCTGAGTTAACTCACCAACAGGAGTATACTGCAGAAGATTAAACTTGCCGCTTTGCACATCAGACTCTTGGTCATCTATGGCATCTCGCCAATAAATGAGATTCCCTAGTGCCTGCCCAAACTTCGCTAACTCTACCTGCGCATTCCCTGTAATCACTCCTAGGTGGTGAAAGATCGACCCATATGCCATCGCAGTAGGCGCAGCGGCTTCGATCACGTTTGGCTGACCACTCTCGATCTCATCTTGGCGCTCGAGAGCGTCCATCACCCTCTGTGTAGGGAAGCCGGTACTATTCAGCACCGCGACTGCACGATCACGCGCTCTACCTATAGAAGAGCCAAGCAACCTAGCCGCCAACTGACGACCACCCGTCTCATCACTCTGGTCGTCTTGTAACTTTGCCGCGAGAGCACAGACGGTCACGGCGGCCGTATATTCTGACACAGCACTATCCTGCATGAGTGGCTTCGGTTGAGAAAAGGGATTACAGCATGTGCGATGAGTAACATTGGGAGACTCCTCCTGTATGCCATGCCCGACGAGTGAGAGCACTGTCGAATCCCGATTGATTAAAAACCGAGAGAGCGCCCCATAGTACGCACTCATATTACAAGACACCCCACAGAACAGCCCTTGGTAGCTCGATACAGCACATGAGGACGCGCAAGAGCGGCAGACGCTAGCAGTAAATCCAAACATCGTATTAGTCCTTTGCAGACTTAGGATCGAGGGCATCACGGAGCCCATCCCCGAGGAAGTTAAACCCAAAGAGAGTCAACGAAAAGAGTAAGGCTGGGAAGAACAGCAGCGCAGGCTGAGTCTCGATCAAGTTCGCCCCATCCTTAATCAGCATCCCCCATGACGCATTAGGAGGCTCGATCCCCATCCCGATAAAGGATAAGGTCGCCTCATAGAGGATAAAGCTGGGGATCGTCAGGGTCGCATAGATGATCACGGTGCCCATCAAGTTCGGGACGATGTGTCGAAAGAGAATGACCCAATACCCGAGGCCTAGCGAACGGGCAGCCTCTACGTACTCCATCTTGGCCAAATTCGCTGCCTGTGTACACACGATACGCCCCATCGTCAGCCACCCAAAGGCCGCTATCGCGAAGATCAGCGGAATGATATTACTGAAGCGCAGTACGAGATCACTATTCCACCCCCATTGATCGACCAAAAAGCCCCCCATAACCTCGATCCATCCCGAGATCATCTCACGCATCAAGATCACGATCACCAAGAAGGGAAGCGCGAGGAGGCCATCGACCACCCTCATCATAACACTCTGTACGCGTCCCCCCACATAGCCTGCCACACTACCGTAGATCACACCGACCACCACCGTCAGAGTCGTCGCCAATAAGGCCACCAGAAGCGAGATCTGCCCCCCATCAAGCATCCGAGCCAGCAGGTCGCGTCCTAACTGGTCCGTTCCTAAGAGGTGCCCATCGACACCAACTGGGAGATACTTCATACTGATATCAGCATCGTTAGGGTCATGGGGCAGAACCCAGCGTAGGAGAAAGCAGGAGAATAGAATAAATCCCACGAGAAAGAGACTCCCCGTCGCGAGCTTATTTTTCTGAAGACGGATCCAGGCGTCTGACCATAGTGAACGAGATTTCATAAGAGAGAAGTGTTAGGCACGCAGGCGTGGGTTCAAGAACATCAGGATGATATCTACTGCTAAGTTAGCTAGGCCCATCAGAATTCCGTAAAAGAGCACGAGACCTACGATTAAGAAGAGATCCTTAGCCGTGACGGCATCGACGAAGTGTTGCCCCATCCCTGGTACGCCAAAGATCGTCTCCACAACAAAGGAGCCCGTCATCACCGCTGCAAAGGCTGGGCCGAGAAAGGTCACGGTCGGAGTGATCGCTGGGCGGAGAGCATGCTTTAACAGAATATCTAGCGTCTTCACTCCTTTGGCCCGCGCCGTTCGGATATAATCTTGGTTCAGCACCTCCAGCATTCCCCCCCTCATGAGGCGTGCCACGTATGCCGCCACGCCAAAGCCTAGTGTCAATGCAGGTAAGAGAACGTCCTGAGCCTGCATCCAACCCGCAATGTTCAGCATCGGCATCGGTTTAGCGACATAGAGTTGGAGTAATGGGCCCACGACAAAGGATGGTAAGCAGATCCCCATCATAGCGACGACCATCGAGAGGTAATCTGGCCACTTATTCCGGTACAGTGCCGCTACTATCCCTAGAGGCATACCGATCCCACAGCCCATCAGCATCGCGACGATTCCGAGCTGAAATGAGACAGGAAAGCTCTGCCCAAGGATGGAACTCACTGGAACCCCCTTAAAGTTCATCGAGGCTCCCATGTCACCATGGAGGAGTAAGTTCTTCCAATACAGTCCGAGCTGCACTAATACGGGCTTATCGAGCCCAAAGGAGGCCTCCATCCTCTGGATTACGACATCATCCATCGCGCGCTCCCCAGTGAAGGGGTTACCAGGGAGAGCATGGACGATGAGGAAGCACACCGACACGAGCGTAAAGACGACGATCAAGGTCTGTAGAATTCGAGAGAGAATCGCTTTGTACATAACATTATTTGAGTTCTACGAACTTGTATGGGTGAGTATTCAGCAGTAGTGGATGCCAGTTCTGAACTGAGGGAGAGAGGAAGTAGTTAGTATTATAATGATAGACTGGGATCGCAGGCGTCTGCTCCATCACATAGCTCTCAGCGACTAAGAGCTTCTGATAACGCTGCGCTGGGTCTTCGATGAGTTCCGCTTCGGCCAAGAGTGCTTCATAGCGGGCATCACCCCAGCCCGTATTATTATTCCCGTTCGACTCCTTCCAGAGGTCTAAGAAGGTCGTAGGGTCGAGATAATCTCCGATCCACGCTCCATCCATGAGATCAAAGTCGAGCTCGTTACGCATCTTCAGGTAGGACTTCCACTCCCTCTGAATGATCCGGACGCGGAGTCCGAGATGCTCACGCCAGAGCCCCTGCATCGCCTCTGCCATGCGACGGTTCACGTCCGAGTCTGTCGTGAGGAACTCTAGCTCAGGCAACTCGCCCTCATACCCCGCCTCTGCTAAGAGCTCGCGGGCTCGCTGCGGGTCGAAGCTGGTCTTACCCTCTGGTTGATACGCCCCAAATGGTGGCGTCACAGAGCCTGCGGCTTGTTGCCCCCCTTGGAGAATATTATCGATCAGGGATTGACGATCGATACAGAGAGACAACGCTTGGCGCACCTTGACGTTAGAAGTGAAAGGACGCTGACAGTTTGCTCGCACAAACCGCGTCCCGATGTAGAGCTCCTGCTGTATCAACTCCGGATGATCGGAGAGCGCTAGTGGAATGAAGTCTGGTGGCAATCCATAAGTCACATGGAGCTGACCATTGAGGAACATCCGGGTCTCTGTGTTCACATTTTTGATCGGGTAATAACGGATACCATTGAGCTTCACCGCCTCACGATCCCAATAAGTCGCACTCTTCTCTACCTCGATGAGGTGATTCTGACGCCACTTCTTCAACTGAAACGGACCGTTCGAGACGAGATTCCCCTCATGCGTCCATGCCGTATATGGCTCCGTCTGAGTCCCATACTCGAGCACCTTATGCTTAGGCACAGGCAACCAAGTGAAGTGTTTCGTCAGAGACGGAAGATAAGGCACAGGCGCCTTAAGAGTCACAAGTAGAGTCGCATCATCGAGCGCCTGCACTCCTACATCGCCAAAGTCCTTACACTTTCCCTTATGGAACTCCTCAGCATTCTTTATCGCATAGAGCATGTCCGCATAGCCCGAGGGGAAGTCTGGATGCAGCATGCGCTCGTAGGCAAAGGTAAAGTCATGTGCCGTCACAGGGGTGCCATCTGACCACCGTCCATCAGGCTGTAGCGAAAAGGTCCACTGTGTGAAGTCCTCATTAGCAGTCCAACTCTGCGCCGCTCCTGGGAGACTCTGACTATCATCGCTAGGGTGCTCGATACAGAGCCCCTCGAATAACGAGCGCAGCAAGTTCGACTCGATCACTCCACTCACGAGATGCGGGTCGAGCGCTTTTGGCTCATTCCCATTCCCCAAGAGAAGCACCCCTTCTCGAGTCGCCTTTTCGGCAGCAGTCTCTTGGTTAAAGCACCCTAGCATCCCGACGGAACTCACGAGGACGATTAAATACTGCCAATACTTCATAACTCATGCTCTACATAAGACCACATCTGAGATAAAGTGTAAAAGTATCGGATCTCCATAAAGTTGGCAAAAAGGTTGCTGATCTCGCCAGTAGGACTTATCTCATACACATGCAACAATCGATCCGCCCAAGACGTAACCGTAGGAATCCAGCTATCCGCTCCATGATTAAGGAGACCTCCCTCTCTCCTGCTGACTTCATCTACCCTCTCTTCCTCCATGCTGGCGAGGCGAATGAAGACATCGCCTCGATGCCGGGATGTAAGCGCTGGTCTCTCCCTGGGCTCGTCCAAGAAGCGAGAGAAGCCCACGACCTCGGCATCCCCGCGGTGGTCCTCTTCCCCGCCATCGATGAGTCGCTCAAGACCCAAGGCGCAGAGGAATGTTATAATCCTGTCGGCCTCATTCCCGAAGCCATCCGCCTACTGAAGCATGAGATCCCCACTCTCCAAGTCGTCACCGACGTCGCTCTCGACCCCTACAACTCTGAGGGGCATGACGGTCTCGTCGTAGAGAACGCTCAGGGAGAACTCGAGATCCTCAATGATGAGACGATCGAGGTCCTCTGCAAGCAAGCCGTCTGCCAAGCCGATGCGGGCGCAGACATCGTCGCACCTAGTGATATGATGGACGGACGAGTCGGCGCCCTCCGTGAGGCACTCGACAATGCAGGCCACGAAAAGGTCGCCATCATGAGCTACACCGCCAAGTATGCCTCCGCCTACTACGGCCCATTCCGTGGCGCTCTCGACTCCGCCCCTAAGGCAGGAGATAAGAAGACCTATCAAATGGAACCTGCGAACTCACGCGAGGCCCTCCGTGAACTCGCCCTCGATGAGGCCGAAGGTGCAGACTATGTCATGGTGAAGCCTGCCGGAGCGTACCTCGACATCATCTCACTCCTACGCGATCACACTGCTCTCCCTGTAGCGGCATACCAAGTCAGTGGCGAATACCTCATGATCAAGGCTGGCGCTAAGGACGGCTGGATCAATGAGAAGGCTGTTGTGATTGAGAGCCTTCTCGGTATCAAGCGTGCAGGAGCCGACATCATCCTCTCCTACTTCGCCAAGGATGTCGCCACGTGGTACCACGATCGCTCTCTGTAGCGCTACCATGCGGGCCAGCATCAGACATCATGACCTCTCCCATTCAGCTCTCTCAGCAGATCCTGTCGGCCATACTACAGGGGCCACTTTTCTTGAGTGAGCTACCAGAGGCTCAGGTGTTTGATCGTTCAGACCTAGCCTCGCCCTCATCAGCAACTATTCTGAATACGGGGCAAAAGCTAGGCCACCTGTACGAGGAGGCGCTCGCCTCCTTACTCACCGCATGCCCTCGCTATGACCTGCTCGAGAAGGGGCTCCAACTCCAACGTGACAAGCATCAAACGGTCGGCGAACTCGACTTTCTCTTCCGAGACCTACAGACGGGACGCCTCACTCACCTAGAGCTCGCCGTGAAGTTCTACCTCGCTCTCGAGACCGAGGAGGGACTCTTGCTCCCTGGACCAAACTCCCGAGATAACTACTTCAACAAGCTCGACCGCCTACGGAGTCATCAACTCACCTTAGTGGAGCGCTTTCGCGACCTCCTCCCATCCCCCTACCGAGAGGAGGAGATCGACACGCAGCACTTAGTCATCGGCTGTCTCTTTGACCATCTCGATTCCCCCACCCTCGCAGAACCAGAGTTCATCCATCCCGAGGTCAGACGAGGGAAATGGCTCCACCAGCACGAGTTCCGAGATCGCTATTCTGAGCCTGCCTATATCATTCCTAAGCCCCTCTGGCCTTGCTCGATCGAGAGCTCTGAATGCCTCGATCCGCTCGACCTCAGCATCCCCCTCACTCGTTGCACGATGGCACACCTCGATTCGTTTCCACACCCATTCTTCATCGCTCCTGATGAGTATCCCGTACAGAGCTAGTAC
>WTJZ01000256.1 GCA_011524615.1 Akkermansiaceae bacterium
GGTGCCTCCAGTCACGGACCAATTAGTAATGGTCCGGGTTAATCGTCCATTGCCGAGACTCACGGCCTCGAAAGACGGATTACGAACAGCAATATCTGCAGCTATAGACTGACCGATAAGGAGATGGAATAGAATAACTATGTGGGATAATATAGAGCGCCTCATAAATAACTGGTTTATATAAAACTGTAAATAGATGATGGAGTCAATGGGTAAACTGCAATTTTGTTTGTTTTTAAGTTTTTTAAAATGTGGTGCGTGTCATTATGTGTATTTGAGCACTCAGTGATCATCAGAAATGAATAAGACCTGAATTTAAGGTCTGAGTCTTTTGTTTATAAGGTTTTAGGGGTGGTTGGGGTGTTCTTTGTTGTGGGGGGGAGAGGCTCTCTGAAGGTGTTTGGATGGATGTTTTTTTTTGGTGGTTGAGTTATGGTAATGGGTGATTATAGTATAGGATGTGAGGGGTTTATTTATATGTAAATTGATGTCCGTTTTTTTTGGTTTTGAAACCTTATCACCTTTTTTTATTTATTGAGTCGTCTCAATGAAGCGTTTGGGAAGAGTGGGGAGGCGTGTTGTCGCTTTGTGATGAGGTACAAAAAACGCCTACCGAGCAGGTAGGCGCATTTGGTTCTGATATGAGTACTCAGAGGGAGTATTACTTTTCAGATTGAGCGATGGGAGCTCGTAGGCAGGGTTCTGGGATAGCAAAGGCCTTGATCAGATCGTAGCTGTAATCTGAGATGATCGCGTGCGAGTGCTGTAAGGTTTGCTTAGCGGAGGCATGGCTCTCCTTATTGAGATGATGGTTCGCAAAGAACCAGCTTGAGTCTCGGAGGATGCGTTCTAGGCCAAATGCCATGGTGAGGTTATTGAAGAGCACCGCGATTTGCGCCTGTTCGGGTTTGGTCTTGGCCTCTATCTCTAGTTGTAGTGCTCGTTGTGTGAGAGACTGGTATGCGAGTCGCTCGGCGTGGTACTTACCTAGCTCAATGAAGGCGTTTTGGTGCTCTAGCATGAGCTCATGTGTTCGGAGGCCTTGTTTACGTTCCTTTCGCATAGTTTGCGCTAGCTGGAGAGTGACATCATTCTCGCGAGCCAGAAGAAGATCTCCAATGTATCCGAGGTTATGCCAATTTGGCGAAACACCTGGGACTGGTACCTTGCGGAGTTGTCCCCTGAGTGCTCTCAACATGACCTTGCTGGTGCTGATTTCACCTGATTTGAAGCGATCTTTGAGCTTCGCGAAGAGCCCCTTGGCGACGAGTTGCATCAGGACGGTATTATCACCTTCGAAGGTGGTGAAGATGTCTAGGTCAGCCTTGATCTCACCTATCTGGTTATGCCAGAGATATCCTTCTCCTCCGCATGCTTCACGACAGGTTTGGGTGATGGCGAGGCTCTCCCAGGTGGCGTATGCCTTGAGTGCGGCGGCGCGGGTCTCGACATCACGAGTCGTCTGTCCCTCATTAGCCGTATGAGTGGCGGTCAGGTCCTGGATGGCAAAGGAGAGCGCAATGGTAGTCGCCAGTCCTGAGCCGAGTCTCTTCTGGTGTGAGGGGTAATTAATGATGTGAGTCTCAGGGCGGTTACCTCGGCCAAATTGGCGGCGGCGGTGAGCATAGATCACAGCGATGGCGAGAGCCTTTTGGGCTGCCTTGACGGCGGTTCCTGCGATGCTCATGCGTCCTCCTACGAGGGTGCCAAGCATGGTGAAGAAGCGCTCGGCATCATTTTCAATAGGGCTACTCCATTTACCCTTATCATCGATAGAGGCAAAGCGGTCGAGGAGGGCATCCTTAGGAATGGTGACGTTATCGAACCAGATCATTCCGTTATCAACGCCATTGAGGCCGATCTTCTGCCCATTATCATCGATGTGGATTCCGGGTAGGAGATTCTTCTGAGGATCACGGATGGGGACGAGGAAGGCATGGACTCCTTTATTCTCACCGTTGACATTGAGCTGGGCAAAGACAGTGGCCATCTCTCCGTCGCGAGCGGAGTTACCAATATAGATCTTACCAGAGCTCCAGGTGGGTGAGTGAATGGTAAAGGTGCGCGACTGATGGTCGTAGGTGGCGGTAGTCTCGATTTGGCGGACATTAGAACCGTGCCCGATTTCTGTCATGGCGAAGCATCCAGGGAGCTTCATCGTATTGCACTCGAAGAGGATGTCCTTATGGTGCTTCTCGGTTCCGAGATTAAGCACAGAACCACCAAAGAGGCCGTATTGTACGCCGAACTTGATCGTCAGATTAAGGCTGTGGTATGGGAGCATCTCGAAGGAGGCGAAGAAGGCGCCTAGGTTCTCTGTACCAGCGTAGTCCTTTGGGAAGAGTGCTGAACCTACTCCATAATCAGCGAGCTTTTGGCACCAATCGAGTACTGACTTACGCTCGTCTTCTCGGTCGAGGAAGTCCTTGTGCTCGAAGGCGGTGGAGGCGATGACTCGCCTAATCCAGTCACGGGTGTTTTCATATTCTCCATCTAGTACAGACTTGATCTTGGAGGTCTTTAACTTCGTTTGGGTGGTGAGAGTTGGGTACTCAAATGCTTTTGGTCTGGGGCTAACTCTCAAATAGGATGGGATCCTTGGTTTGTCTGAGTGCGTTTTCATAGGTCTGTGTGGTTGTTAAGAGGGATTAGTCAAGTGGGCCTCCACTGAAGGGAGCGTATCCTGTTCCGAGGATCATGGCAAGGTTAGCGTCATCTTTTGATTGTACTATACCTTCATTTACGCATCTTTCGGTCTCATCTTTCATTAAATTGTTGAGGTGTTTTGCAATTGTTGATCTTGATCCGATTTGGATGCTGTCGGTCTGGTATTGGAGAGCTGCCGGGTTGATGGTGGTGCTTTTCCCTTTTTCATAAAGGTAGAATCCTTTACCCGCCTTCTTCCCAAGGTCTCCTGAGTCGATCATGCCTTGGAGCATTGTAGGAACATGCATACGGTCAGGAAAGGCCTCGGCTAAGGTCTGGGCAACATGCATACCGACGTCTAATCCCACCTCGTCAAGGAGGCGTAGGGGCCCCATAGGCATTCCAAAATCGAGCATGGCGCGATCGATTTGTTCAGGGTCTTCTCCTTTGATGAATAAGACCGCGGCCTCTATGAGGTAAGGGACGAGTACTCTGTTGACTAAGAATCCAGGGCTATCTTTGACGACGATCGGGGTCTTACCAATCTTTTGTACGAACTGGAGCGTACGCGCGAGAGTATCCTCTGAGGTGACTTCTGTGCGCACAATTTCGACGAGAGGCATACGCGGCACGGGGTTGAAGAAGTGGATGCCGATCACGCGCTCGGGGTTGGGGGTAGAGAGTGCGATCTCAGTGATGGGGAGTGCCGATGTGTTAGTAGCGAGAATCGTATCAGGACGCGCACGTTCTGCCAGGGTGGCGAAGATTTTCTTCTTAATCTCTAGATTCTCCACAGCCGCCTCGATGATGAGGTCTTTTGCTAGAGGGACATCGGCAGTAGTAGCGGAGAGGAGGTCTCGCCCATGTTGAGCCTTTTCTGCGGTGAAGACGCGTTTCTTCTGGGCACTACGGTAGAGGTTTCTGACATGATGTACGCCACTGGCGAGAGCATCAGGATTGAGATCCTTGAGGAGTGTGGGGTATCCTCGGGTCGTGAGCCAGTATGCAATGCCCGCACCCATGACGCCAGCTCCAATGACGGCTGCGTCCGTAATAGGTTCTAGGCTCTTAGGATTGATGTCGGCCACCTTTGCCTTTTTGGCAGCCTCTCCTAGGAAGAAGAGTTTGATGAGGTTCTTGGCGACAGGATCACTCGAGAGCTTGAGGAACTCTCTGCGTTCATTAGCGAGGCTTTCTTCATGGCTCGCGAGTACTCCAGAGCAGGCTACTTCTAACGCTACGAGTGGAGCAGGGTAGAGTCCTCGGGTTTTGCTGAGTAGGCTCTTCTTCGCCTGTTTCTTGATGAAGTTGACACTGAGAGGGTTATGTAAGGTAGGGAAGGTAGGCATGGTGCGGAAGCCATGCTGGAGGTAATTCTTTGCATGATTGAGGAGGTGCTCCTTTGGTACAACGTCGTCCGTGAGATCCTTACGGAGCGCTGACTTAGCGTTGAGGAGCTTGCCGGTGAGGATGAGGGGGAGGGCATTGGGCAGACCGATGAGTCTCGGGAGGCGGGTCGATCCGCCCCAACCTGGTAGAATCCCTAACTTTGTCTCAGGGAGTCCGAGCTTAACGGCAGAGGAGTCTGAGGTGATGCGCCAGTCACAGGCGAGAGCGAGCTCGAGGCCTCCTCCGACGCAGGCTCCGTTGATCGCTGCGACCTTAGGGAAGGGGAGGTGGGCGATGGCGTCTGCCATCTTTTGCCCGAGCTTGAGGATGTGTGTCATTTCATCTCCCTCTAGTTGAGATAGGGTGTGGAGGTCGGCTCCCGCGATGAAGATATTGGGTTTAGCGGAGGAGATGATGAGCCCTTTGAGGGAGCGCATGGCGGCGAGGGCTTGGCAGACCTCGAGTGTTTCTTCCAGTGTTTGTTGGTCGAAGATGTTCGCGCTTGAGTCCGGCCTATCAAACACGAGGTGAGCGATGTTCTGCTGTTGATCGATGAAGACTTCTAGGTTTTGATAGGTGGATGTCATTGGGGTATTGTTAGGTTCGGGTGTGATTGGAGAGGTGTTTATAGGGTGGATTCTAGCCAGAGAGCGGTTCCTTGCCCGCCGCCGACACAGGCACTGACGAGGGCGCGCTTTTGTTGGCGAGTCTGGAGCTGGTAGAGGGCGGAGAGGGTGAGTCTCGCGCCAGTAGCTCCTACTGGGTGACCGAGTGCGATGGAGCCGCCTAATTGATTTAGTGTTGTCTGATCGATTTGTCCGATGGGGCTGTCGAGTCCTGCCTGTTGGGCGTACCCCTCGGTACTGAGTGCGCGGGTGCAGGCGAGTACTTGTGCGGCAAAGGCCTCATTGATTTCCACGAGATCAGCATCAGCGAGAGAGAGTTGAGCTCGATGGTTCGCGGCTGCGATCGCCTTGACAGGTCCTAGCCCCATACGCTTAGGATCACATCCCGTGTGAGCATAGTCGATGAGACGACCAAGCGGTTTGAGACCGTGTTGCTCGGCTGCTTCTAGCGTGCCGACGAGTAGTGTTACGGCTCCATCAGTGATTTGCGAGCTGTTGCCAGCGGTCACTACGCCGGTGTTTCGGTCAAAGACTGGTTTCAGGGTGGCGAGCTTTTCGATGGTGGAGTCAGCCCGTACGCCATTATCGGTGGCTATGCTTTTACTCTTAGTGTAGACGGCGGAGATTTCTTGGGCCCGTTCTTCTTGAGATGCGAGCGCCTTTCGTTGCGACTCGGCGGCAAAGGCGTCGAGATCTTCACGAGTAAGGTCGAACTCACGGGCAAGTACTTCTGCTGTCTCTCCCATATTAAGACCTGAGACCGGGTCTGTTAGTCCTACCTTGAGTCCGATGATGGGGCTGAAGTCCTTTGGTCGAAACGAGGTGAGTGCCTGGAGGCGTTGTGTGAGTGTTCGAGCTCTGCCGAGCTTGGCATACTTACGAGTTGCGGACTTATTGTAGAGGAGTGGAGCATTACTCATACTCTCGGCACCTCCGACGAGATAGAGGTTGCCTCGGTTCGCCTGGATGCGTTCGTATGCGGTAGTGATTGCTTCGAACCCTGAGGCACAGTTACGGTGCACCGTGACGGCAGGAACGTGCTGTGGAATGCCTGAGCGGAGCGCGATCACTCGTGCGATATTAGCGGTATCAGCTGGCTGGCATACGCAGCCCATGATGACTTCATCAATCGCGGCAGGATCGAGACCGGTCTGAGTGAGGAGAGAGGAGGTCGCCTCTCGACCTAGGTCTGAGGCACTGAGGTGTGCTAGGTCGGAGCCCATACGAGAGAATGGGGTACGAGTGCCAGCGAGGATATATACGTCTTTCATATTTATAGGGGGGCAGGAGGAGGGCCTGCGAGGGTGAGTTATGGGCGGTTATCGATTATTTTCTGTTCCTTGAGCTCCTTACCTACGCCCTGAAGCTCACGCATTTCTTGCCAATCATGGTAGTTGATCGCATTTGGGCTGATCTCAGTCTCTCGACGCATATGTCGTC
>WTJZ01000176.1 GCA_011524615.1 Akkermansiaceae bacterium
TCTAAGTCACGCCTCATCCGAGTCGATGATATGCGAGATCTAGAGGACTCCTTCTACATGTCAGCTCCCGCTGGACAGTGGAAGATCGGAGTCATCATTGATGCTGATCGCATGAATGAGAGTGCTGCCAATGCCTTTCTAAAGACCCTTGAGGAGCCGCCAGCGAACTGTCTCCTCCTACTCCTCACTACCGCCCCCGATCGCCTACTGACGACCATCCTCTCTCGCTGTATCAATATCCCACTCTATGATCCACACGCGCAGGCGCTCACTCCCCTGCAGGAGGAAATGGGTAAGATCGTCGCCCAAAACATCAAACAAGCAGGCCGCAGCCTCCCCGCAGCCCTCTCGATCAAGGCAGACTTCGACTCATATCTCAAGAGCCAGAAGGCCCAACTCGCTAAGAAGTATAAGGCGCAACTCAAGGAAGAAACAGAGCATCTGAAGCAAGTCGCAGAACGCGACTTCCTCAAGGAAAAGGAAGACCAGGCCAAGGCCGAAGAAGCATCCGAGTACCTCCTCATCAGAACCGAGAGTGTCAATGCCCTGATCTCATGGTTTGGAGATGTCATGCGCTGGAAGGTTGGCCATACGCCGTCATCGTTCTCGAGTGAAACAGCCTTATTTTCCAGCTTCGCGGACGATCTAGGGATTGACAACCTCCTCCAACGACTCGAGGCCCTAGAAGAACTGCGCTACCTCCTCACAGAGACGAATGTGAGCGAGCAACTCGCCCTCGAGACCTGCTTCATGCAGGCCTTTGCCTAACGCTCGATGAAGAGGCGCTTTTCCTTTCGGCGCCATGCGAGCCCGCCTGGTAGATTCACCTTCCAGCGAGACTGGTCATCGATGAGCGACACACATTCCTCGACCTTCGCTGAGGTAAGATCCTCGACTCCTGCGCACTTGAGGTAACGGTAGATCACCTCGCGCTGCATCCCACTAGAGAGCGTCTCCACCTTTGGTAAGAATAAGCGCCCTTGAGGGTCCTCCAACGCTAGACCTGCGATCGCCTCTGTCAGGAGCGCGCCCTCCTCTCTCTCAGAGACTCGGTTCACGAGCGGAACGACATCTCGCCGAAAGATCTCAGATAAGAGAGGCACGACCTCTAGGCGCATGCGGTTACGCGTCACATCTGCTTCATAGTTCGACAGATCTTCTCGCCAATCCTGCGCCCGATCTCGTAATGCATCGAGGATCTCACTCTTACGCCAGCCAAGGAGCGGGCGCCATATCGTAAGAGGCCCTATCTCCTGTGGTGACTGCATCCCAGGGAGCGCCTTTGTCCCACGACAGAGTTGCATCAGGATGGTCTCAGCCTGATCATCCGCATGATGTGCGAGGGCAACATCATAGATCCCGTATCGCTCCGCGATATCTCCAAAGAAACGTAACCTCTCCTCCCGCGCCACCGTCTCTAGAGATCCACCCGATGCGGCCATGATCTCCTCTACGCAAACTCTCCGTTCCTCATAATGGAGTCCATGCTGCTGGGCTAGACTACGAACAAAATCCGCATCGCGGTCAGCCTCCTCACCTCGTATCCCATGATGCAAATGACAGACGATCAACTGCTCCTGCTCCCCCCTCTCCAGCAACCAATGCAGGAGAAAAACAGAGTCCGCCCCTCCGGAGACCCCAATCAGTAACTTTTTGGGAAATAAATTGATTCTATTTGTCGTCATAATTAGGGAGATTCTGGTTTACATTTGCACCTTAACCGATACGTTTCATGCAACTACAAATCAAAATCATATAAATAAACAATAATTATGAAAGCAATCACATCACTCTTATTGGCTGTAAGCCTCATCCTACCTACATTTGCAGAAGAAGAAACAAAATTAGGTGAACACATGGGCGAGCTCAGCGGCATCCTCAAGAGCCTCCGTAGATACGAAGACAACGACTGGACAGGCAAAGCTAAAGTCGCACAAGAAGCACAGGCAGAACTCCTCAAATGCTTCGCGTACTTCCCTGCGATGCTCGAGAACGTCCCTGCGAGCGCAGAGAAGTCTCAACAAATCGTAGAATACAAGAAGCTCCTCGCTGAGAACTACATCCTCCTCTGTGACCTCGAGACCGCCTTTATCAAGCAAGATGAAGACGAAGCCGACGATGTGATCAGTGAACTCAAGTCCATAAAGAAAAAGGGACACACGAATTACATCGAGGAGAACTAAGACGAACTGGGGGGAGATAAATATTTAAAGAACTCACGCCTATGAGTAATGATAAGACCACTAATGTGTGCTTGTTCTTCCAAGCACACCAACCGTTCAGAATCCGTAGTTACGACTTCTTCCAGATTGGTAATGATCCGAACTACTTTGACGACGCGCTGAATCGAGACATCTTACACCGAGTCGCGGATCGCTGTTATCTCCCTGCTCTCCAGCTCTTTGAAGAGCTCCACCATCAGACTGAGGGGAACTTTAAGGCGGGGCTCGGCATTAGTGGGACCCTCATTACTCAGTTAGAGAAGTGGAGACCTGATGTACTGCAGCGCTTTCAGTCGCTGGTTGCTCAGGGCATCCTCTTCGTCACAGGTGGTACGTATAGTAACTCTCTCGCGACCTTCTTCTCCGCACAGGAGGCAGGCCGTCAGATCCGGAACCATCGCCAGATCATCAAGAAGTACTTCCAGGTGAAGCCAACCTGCTTTGCTAATACGGAGCTCATCTACCGAGATGACATGGTACAGATGATCAAGTCGTTCGGGTACCATACGATCCTCGCAGAGGGAGTACAGCGATACCTCGGACACCGTGCGCCGAACTTCATGTACCATGCTAATGGAGATGACTCGGTAAAACTCCTCCTGCGTAATGCTCCTCTCTCCGATGATATCGGATTCCGCTTCAGTGATACCAGTTGGGATCAATGGCCGCTCTGTGCGAATACGTATACAGACTGGATTCTAGACTCCGACCATCAGGTGCATAATATCTTCCTCGATCTCGAGACCATGGGAGAGCACCACGATGCCACCTCTGGGATCTTTGACTTCTGGAGATCCTTCATCCTCAACGGACAGAGCAGAGGTCTTCGCTACCTCTCCCCTAATGATGTCGCCGAGGAGCTCTCTCCCGTTGACTCCTACAGCTCACCTAAGCACTCCTCATGGGCTGATTACGAGAAGGATAAGTCCGCCTGGCAGTCTAATGTGATGCAACAAGAGGCCAGCCAAAAGGTCTTCCGCCTCCAACAGATCGTCGAGTCTTCCAACTGCCCTCATCTCTTCGAGGACTGGAGCCGACTCCAGAGTGCGGATCACTTCCTCCATATGTCGACTAAGGGTGGCTCGACAGGAGAGGCGCACCGTAAGTTCCGCGTCCACGCTGATCCATACGACAGTTACTCTTACTTTATGAACATCTTGGCAGACCTCCAGATCAGGGCTAAGGTCAAGATGGCGCGACATCTTCTGGAACAAATCGGAGAGCTCGCTCCGCTCTCTGAGTAACCCATGAGACCAAGGCTCCCTTCTCTATCACTTCAGCCTTGGCTCCTTACCCTCGCCTCACTCCTTGTGGGGCTACACTTGACCTTCTCCCTCACAGGGGATCGCCTCTACTCCTTATTCCAATATATAGGGCTAAGTACCACTGCGCTCACCAAGCTCCATCTCTGGACTCTCATGAGTTACAGCCTCTTCCACCATCCTGAGGTCTGGCTTCATGTGACACTCAATACGCTCTCGCTGCTTTATCTCGGCGGGAGACTCTGCCACATCATTGGCTCACGCCAAACCCTAGCCACCCTCACGATCGGCATTCTTACAGCAGGCCTCACTCATCTCCCGCTCAGCCTCTTATTACACACGACTGAGCAACCACTAATCGGAACCTCTGGTGGTGTATGCGCCCTCCTAGGACTCTATTGCACCCTCTCGCCTGAGTCTCGATTCTACCCGATTCCCGTCAGAGCTCGGAACCTCTGTCTAGGACTCGTCGTGACCTCTTTACTCGCCGTCCTCATTCACCCAACGCTGTCTCTCCCAGGTCTGAGCATAATTGGGGCTCAGCTAGAGGTAAGCCCCTTACACTTGCTACTCGACACCAGTCATGCCTGCCACCTCGGAGGTCTTCTGACAGGCCTCATCATCGGACGACGTATGCTCGCCCTGCCAAAGCTCCCACCCCACTTTAAGAAGAAAAAAGAAAAGAATTCTGTGACCTAAAGATCGAATACCAAGTCAGTATTTACGCACAACGTAAATTAATTAAAAACTGACTACTATGATCATGCTTGCAGAAACATCAATCAACCCACAAGAGTGGGTTGCGTACCTCAAAGGCGTCGCGGACTCACTCGGCCCAACCTTCAAATACATCTTCGCCGTTATCGTCTTCCTCGTTGGTAAGGTCATCGCCAAAGGCATCTCTAAGCTAGTCGAAAAGGGCCTCAATAAGACCTCACTGGATGACAAGATCGCGAACAAGCTCGGATCAAATGCAGGAGCCTCTGAGAAGCTTATCGCCTCCTTCGTCTACGGTCTCCTTCTCCTCTTCGTCATCATCATCTCACTCGACTTTGCGGAGCTCTCAGATGTGGTAGAGCCTCTCAAGGAGCTCTTCAACACCTTCCTCTCAGCTATTCCTAATCTCCTCCTCGCAGGTCTCTTCCTCTACGTTGGGTCAGTCCTCGCAAATGTAGTCAAAGGCCTCGTCGTTAATCTCCTCAATGCCGCTCGTGTCGATGAGCGCATCGGCAGCACCTTTGGGACGACACCAGTAGCAAACGCTCTCGGAACAGCACTCTACTGCTTCATCCTCCTCCTCTTCGCGCCAGTAGCGCTCCGCCTCCTGAACATGCCTGAGATCTCAGAACCGATCTCAGCGATCACCGAGTCAATCCTCGGGTCGATTCCTAACATCCTTATCGCAGGAGTCCTCATCGCAGTAGGCGTACTCATCGGTCAAATCGCACAAAAGCTCATCACGAACCTCCTCGACGCAACCGGGATTAACAACTTCCCTGCCAAAATGGGTATCACCTCTATCCCAGCAGAAGGTCGTAACTCCATCTCAGGCATCGCAGGTCTCGTCGTCTTCATCTCAGTACTCGTTCTCATCATCTCAGCAGCTGTCAAAGAGCTCAACATCGACATCCTGAGCCAATCTGCAGAATTCATCCTCGGTGGGTACTACAATGTTCTCCTCGCGGTCTTCATCTTCGGTGCAGGCTTCATCGGCGCGAAGTTCGCTTACAAGAACCTTGCGGACAAGAACCTCCTTCTCGCTCGCACCGTTAATGGCCTTATCCTCTTCATCACCTCAGTCGTAGCGCTCGACCGTTCAGGCATCGCTCCTGACATCACGGGGCTTCCTTTCAACGTGATCGTCATCGCACTTGGCTTCGCTGCTGGTGTAGGCGGCGCGATCGCGATCGGGCTCGGAGGCAGAGACTACGTCGCTCGCTTCCTCGAGAAGAAAGGATAATCTCTTTTTCATCAAACAAACGCATCGGAGAGCGTTCCTCTATGAGAGGGGCGCTCTTTTTTGTTTTCATCCCTCTGCATTCAGCCTACCCTATCCTATGCGCGCCCTCTTGCTCCTCCTCATCTGCTCCGTAGTGACCTCGTGCGTCCGCTTCCCACACCCAGCCGCTACTGCTACCCAACCACGCACCACCGTCACAAAGCCCCTCTGGCTCATCTGTGGTAGACTCCATAGTGACTTCGTTGCGGAGACCCAGTGGCTCCTCGATCATGGGTGTAAACTCCCCGCATCCATGCATGCGTATAAGTACACCTGCTTTGGCTGGGGCGACCACATCGCCTACACCCGCCGCTGGGGAAGCCAAGACATCCCTAACGCCCTCCTCTGGCCCAGCAACAGCATCGTCCAGGTCGTCGGGTTTAATACGCCAGTCACTTCCACCTTTCCGCAACAAGAAGTGATCCGCGCCCAAGTCCCCGCATACCGAGGTCGTCATCTGGCGAACTTCCTCAACCACAGCTTCGAGTTCCGTACTCCAGAATCACATACCCCTATCACCCTCCGCGATGCCAAGTGGGGACACGGATACTTCATCAAGTCTCCCTACTCGTACTACCTCCCC
>WTJZ01000101.1 GCA_011524615.1 Akkermansiaceae bacterium
GATATAGGCAAGGGGGCTCGAGTTATCATTAGAACAGAGGAAAATGGGTTCTTGAATGTGATTCACGAACGAACTAGTGGAAACATAGCTTCATTCAACGAAGGGATTATCAACCCAGCAAAAGACTGGGTGGTCTATGTGGAAACACCAACACTATTTTTTCTCTATAGTGAAGGGGTAGTGACTAGGTTTTATGAGTCTGATACAGAGTCAGGGAATAGAAGAGAAGATGACCCTGAATTAGTCTCTCGGCTCAGGCAACTATGCAATGAATAAGCTAGAGCACTCGTATTGATAAGGCGGATTCAACCTGCTAGCGCAACAGGCTGAGAGGGATATGGTACTGCTAGCTCACACCTCCTCTATATTGCACTACCCATTTATCGCCTTTCTTGGAGAGTGAGTACCAAATCGTCGTCCCTCCCATTACCGATCCGTTTTTTGATCCTCCACCGTTCATGATGGCAATAATAATATTAAACGGGCTCTGAGAATCCATCTCATAAGAAAGCCTGAAAAGCTGAATAGCGAGTCTGCGGTTGTGACTCTCATGAGCCGCTTCCTGACGTCCACGAATGAAAGTAAAACCTGAGATCTGTGGTGTAAACTCTTCAGGCCAACTTACAGGTGGCTGGTCTAAGAAGCCTGTCCCATTGAGAAGGATAATGGTCTGATCTCCTTCTGTACCGTATACGTTGCGTGACTCCTTGTGGTGATCGCTGAACAGGACATCACGTACCACTGCTGTCAAAATTTGATGAACCTTCGCATCCTCCTCTGATGTGTCCTTAGCATGGACAAGTATCATCGATAGCAGAAGTGTTAGTGTGACATAGGCTTTCATCTAGAGCCTAATGTCTCAGACTAACGCTCCTCTATCAACGTTGTAATGTTCTGAAAGAGTTACGTTCTTAAGGCCTCAATTACGTTATTCCTTTAAACGGGGCAAGTGCTTCATCTGTTGCGGATGAGGTCGCTCATGAGGAGGTCGGCGAGGAGGCTTTGGAATCGGTATTGGGTGGGTTGATTCTCCTTGATGATAGCATCTACGAGTTGCTGGTCAGCGCGGTTGAGGGTGCGTCCTTTGGCGTATTCGGCGAGCTGGGAGACGAGGTGATGGGCGAAGTCGTCGTTGTGCTGGAGCAGGATGCGCTTGAAGCCAGTGATATCGTTGAAGGAGGTGCCGAGGAAGGAGCCCGAGGGATCGATTTCCTGACCGTTTGCGTAGTGGGTACGGTGACGGCCGATGATGTCGAACGACTCGAGGACGAGGCCTGGAGGGTCGAGGGTCTTGTGGCAACTCATGCAGGCTGGATCCTCGCGGTGTTTGACGAGTTGTTGGCGGACAGTGGTGATGCCATTGAGGTCTGGGACGAGGGCGGGCACTTCGGCAGGAGGGGGCGGAGGGGCTGCGCCGAGAAGCTCATGGAGAACCCAGTGCCCACGGGTGACGGGGAGGGTTTCGACTCCATTGGAGGTGATGGCATGAATACTGGCTTGGGAGATCAGACCTCCTCTCACGGAGTCTGAGGGCAGGGCGACCCGTGTAAGGGTAGAGTCGCCTTCATGAGGAATCTGATAGAGGTTGGCGAGGCCTTGGTTCAGGAAGGTGTAGTCGGCATCGAGGAAGTCATTGATGGAGAGGTTCTCCTCGAGAATATGGTTAAAGAAGAGTTGGGTCTCCTGGCGCATAGCATCCTCTAGATTCTGGGAGTAATAGATACCGTATTGGCGGTCCTTGGTATCTGGGCGCATCGTGCCGAGTTGGTCGAGAGAGAGCCACTGGGTGGCGAAGCTCTCCTTGAAGGCACGTGAGCGCGGAGAGGCGAGGAGTCGCTTGAGTTGGGCAATGTAGGTCTCACGCTCCATGAGCTGTCCAGTACTCGCGAGTTGGAACAGTTCCTCGTCGGGCATAGTGCTCCAGAGGAAGTAGGAGAGGCGGTTAGCGAGTTCATGGGGAGAGAGCTCGCCGGTCTCTTCTCTGATGTAGAGGAATTCTGGGGAGGCCATGATAGCGGCCATGGTCTGGAGCAGGGAAGTCTGCCAATCTCGAGAGGTAGAGTAATGGCTCTCTAGGAACTGGAGATAGGGCGTAACCTCAGTGCTGGTGATAGGGCGTCGGTAGGCTCGTCGGATGAAGTGAGTGAGCATGTTTTGCCGATTGATCTTGGAGTCCAGATCGAGCACTTTGTCGGAGCCAAAGGTGGTTCGGTAGGCTTGTGAGGGCCATTCTGGATCGAGAGGTCCCTCGATGGAGAAGGCGGTGACTTGAATCCCTGGAGGGCTAAAGTTCTTGGAGATGTTTACCTTTTTCTTACGTTGGAGGGATCTCGGGATAACGGCGGGCTTCTTAGAGCCGTTGAGGTAGGAGAAGTAGGGGACAAAGCCCTTCTCTAGCCAGACGATTGACTCGATCGTACGGTCTTGGTTATCGGGGATTTCATAGGTCTCTAGCTGTTGGTGGTAGCTGAGCTGGCTACTATGCTCCTGACCTGTAGTGACTCCTAATCCTGGCGGAAGGGTTGGTCAAAGGGGGGCATAGGATGTTCATAACGGTCTCGGTCGACTCCTCGGGCGGTGAGAGAGACCTTATAGTATCCCGCGTGCTCGATCTCTGACTGGGGGCCTGTAGGGTAGGAGAGACGTTTACCAATGCGTATGGTGGCCTGCTGCTTACTCCTAGACGTGAAGCGGCTGTCCGTTCTACTCAGTTTCGCTAAGTTATAGGTAGTGCGCTTTGAGGTCGGTGGGGTGGTGTCCGAGAGCGCTACTTCTAGGGTGTTTTGAGCGCTATTGAGGTATTCCATGAGGAGCTCATTAGACAGGATGAGTTCTTCCGCATTGGTGTCGAACCCTTCTTCTACGACATCCCTGAAGACATTAGCCCCAGGGTTGTAGATGCTTTGGTCATGGAATCCGAGCAGGTCTCGGACGGTGTTGCGGTACTCACGGCGATTGAGTCGTCGATATCCAGTGCCAATGGTGAACTGCTCGTCTGAGGCGATGCTCTCGAGGAGGGGCAGGATCTCTGAGCGTTCGGCAGCCGTGGGTTGGTCGGCCTCTTCGGGTGGCATGTCTTGGTAGTGGAAGGCCTCATAGATCTCATTCCAGAGGGCTCCGTCGATCTTGTTGATTTGATCGAGACGGAGGTCGCCCTTTTGCTTTTCTGCATTATGGCACTCGGTGCAATAGCGCTCTAGGAAGGGCGCGATGGGGGCGTAGTCAGTACGCGCCTCTGCGACGAGGCAGAGGAGAGGGAGCAGGTACTTCATGACAATAAGAGGTGGTTGAGGTCGCCTGTTGCGTCATTGAACTTCTCTACGGGCATACCGAACTGCTGGAGCATAGAGGTGAAGAGGTTATTGAGCGGGGTTTGGCGCTGGGTCATGGGTTGTGTCATATCGACGTGTCCCTGATGAGAGAATCCTCCACCTGCTAGGATGACGGGGAGATCGCGATTCGAGTGGCGAGCGGCGTCACTGATGCCACTACCGAAGAAGATCATTGTATCGTCTAGTAAGTTCTCGGTTCCATTGCGATGGTTCTGCAGGCGTGTCATGAGAGAAGACATTTGCTCGATGTAGAAGCGCTCGATGATCTGGAGTTGCTGGAGCTTATCAGGGCGTCTCCCGTGGTGAGAGAGGCTGTGGTAGCCCGTGGTGACGCCGTCGAGCTCGATGATCTTATTATGAATGCCGAACCCTGCGGTGAAGATACGGCTGGAGTCTGAGAGGATCCCGAGATAGATGACATCAAACATGAGAGGTGCCAGCACGGCGTAATCCATCCCGCCGTGATCTCTGGTGTTGAGGTCGTACGCGGAGGAGTCGATCTGAGGCTTATCGATGTTCTGCCACTTCTTGAGCCCTTGCAGCTTTTGCTCCGCCTCTCTGATGGCGGTGAGGTATTCGTCGAGCTTGTCGCGGTCGTTGGCATTGACGGAGCGAGAGAGGCGACGGGCCTGACCTCGAATCAGGTCGAGGATACTTCCTTGTTCAGCGATGTCCTGAGCGAGGGCCTTCTTCGCCTGCGCAGAGTCGTTGATAAAGAGCTTACGAAAGACGGTGTGAGGGTGGGAGTCCTCACGCATACAGATCCCAGAGAGGCTATAGGAGGCGCCGATGCCACCTCCCAGTCCGATACGGACCGAGGGGAAGCGGGTCGTGTATCCGAGATGGCTGGCTGCGAGTTGGTCGACAGAGACGTTCTGGCCTGGTTCAGCATTACTGGAGGAGACCCCATTGAGGAGGCACTTGATGCCTCCGTGCTTATTAAAGACGTTGGGGTGGTCGATGTGGGAGAAGACGGTGAACTGGCCACGATGTGGGCTCAGAGGTTCTAATACCGGGGTGGCGGTGAAGTCCTGCCCAAAGTCTCTAGGAAAGAAGTGGCCTGGGTGCATCCCGAGCCCAGTATGGATGAAGACCATCCGCTTATGGCTATCACGTGAGAGGCTCGCTCCCCGCGCAATGGAGGGGAGAGAGGCCATGAAGGGAAGGGCAACTGAGACCCCTGTAGCCTTGAGAATAGAGCGCCGTGTGTAGTGATCCATAAGAGAGTAGTGTTTCTTATTAAATGCATACAAAACTAATTTCTATTCGAAAAAGTGTAAAATAATCATAACGGTTTTCATTATGAGGTTCCTCTGATTGCTTGAGTATCTTTAGGTGGTTTCTATTTGTTTTTTCTGTTTTTTGCGAGAGCGAGAGTTAATCCGTTAAAAGCTCAGCTTGCATGAGATGGAGGTCTACTATTATGTCGCGGTATGCGCATTAAACTCACGATCGCCTATGACGGAGCTCCGTATAAGGGGTGGCAGTATCAGCCAGGAATGGTGACGGTGCAGGAGACGATCGAGGAGGCTCTCTCGGCAGTGGCTAAGCAGCGCCTGAGTATCTATGCCTCTGGTCGAACGGATACGGGCGTGCATGCGAATGGGCAGGTGGCGCACTTTGATGCCCCTGAGGCTCTAACACTCCCTCCCGAACGATGGGCGGCGGCGCTGAATACAAAGTTACCCCCCTTCATCCGAATCATGGCGAGTGCACAGGTGGCGGAGGACTTTCATTCCCGCTTCTCCGCAGTCTCAAAGACATATCAGTATCGAGTCATCACGCGTGAGGTGATGCACCCTCATTATCATGGGCGTGCTTGGCATATGCCCAGAGGGCTAGATCTCGCGATCTTACAACAGGTGATGGAGGCGTATCAAGGGGAGCATGACTTTCGCCACTTTTCTGCGCTGCGTGGTAATGAGACAGAGGAGACCTCGTACGTACGACACATTACAGAGGCCTGCTATGATCAGCAGGAGGATGGAGTAGTGATCCGGTACTCGGGGAATGGATTCCTGTACAAGATGGTGCGGATCCTGACTGGAGTCGCGGTACAGGCGGCTCAGGGGCGGATGGAGCTCTCCCAACTCCATGCCATGCTCTCTGATGTTGAAGGAGAGTATAATACCGCCAAGTTCTGCGCACCAGCAGGTGGACTCACCCTCCAAGAGGTGAGATACCCGACGGAATGAGTTACTGTGAGGGAGCCTACATCTCGATGAATTTATCGGGATTGAGTAGGTTCTTCGTATCGAGAGCTGCTTTGAGCGCTTGGTGGGTCGCGTAGGAGGCTTCACCGACGGCACCACGGAACCACTTCTTCTTAGCGAGCCCGACACCATGTTCCCCAGTGATCGCGCCATTGTTATCGAGGATCCAGCGGAAGAGCTTATCCAGAGCGGCGTCAGCCTTCTCCTTGATCTCTGGTTCGTTATAGTCAGCAACCATGAGATTAGTATGGATATTGCCATCGCCCGCGTGTCCGAAGCAAGAGATCGGGATACCTGTATCTGCAGAGAGCTGCTGGGCGAACTCGACGAGGGCGACGAGCTTGCCTCGTGGGACGACGATGTCTTCGTTGAGCTTAGTCAGCCCAGTGGCGCGGAGAGAGTAGGAGAAGTCGCGTCGGAGCTTCCAGACGGCTTCACAGGCGGTGTCATCGACGTGCGTCTCGATGGAGAGGGCGCCTAGATCCTCGAGGAGGGCGGCGACCTCTGGGAGCTCGGCCTCGACGGCGGCTTGGCGGCCATCGAGCTCGATAATGAGGTGGGCGTCTCCTGGAGGGAAGGCGTCTTGCCCGAGGTAATCACGTGCCGCATTGAGCGTAAAGGTGTCGGTGATCTCTAGAGCAGAGGGGTGGTGACCAGAGTTCAGGATGGTCTGCACTGCCAGTGCGGCGGTAGGGAACTCACTAAAGGTGGCCGTGAGCATACTACGATGCGCTGGGTGGGGAATCAGGCGGAGAGTTGCCTCTGTGATCACTCCGAGCATCCCCTCTGATCCGATGAACAGAGAGGTGAGGTCGAACCCTTGCTTATTCTTATGGAGACGTCCGCCTGTCTTGAGGATCGTTCCATCGGCGAGGACGACGGTGAGCCCGAGTACGTAGTGCTTGGTGACTCCATACTTGAGGCAACGAGGTCCGCCTGCATTAGTGGCGATATTACCACCGATAGAGCATTCTCTGAGGGAGGCGGGATCAGGTGGGTAGTACCAGCCGAGCTCACGGACGGCATCTTGGAGATCTCCGGTGATGACGCCTGGTTGCGTGACCACGACTCCATCTTCGACTGAGACCTCGACAATCTCATTCATCTGGAAGACTGAGAGCGCGATTCCTCCACGCATCGGAACTGCACCGCCTACATAACCGACGCCTGCGCCTCTCGTAGTGACAGGGATGTTGTTCTCATGCGCGTACTTCAGCGTCTTGGCCACATCCTCTGTGGAGTGGGCGAAGACAACTACGTCAGGGGCATTACTCGCATACCAGCGGTCGATCGCGTGTTCTGCGATGACATCCGAGGCATTTGAGACGTCTAGTCCGAGATTCTGGAGATCTTGAAGCATGCCGGAATTAACCACAGATGGCAGGCGATGCATACTGATTAATCTCTCTTTTTTACCCACAGGAGGTGAGCGCTGATGTCCGCTCCCTAGGGGACATGTGACTCAAGTGATGGATCGTCCCATCTATACTGGCTCCTACAGCATAGGGAAGTTATCGAGGGAGAGCATCGTGTCGAGCGTCTCCCAGAGCTGTACAGTAGATAGGGACATGACTACAGAGGGGAGAGTCGAGATCGAGGGCATGGTATCGAGGGAGTCGACCGATGTGAGGGAGTTGAGCTTACTCTTAAAGAGGTCAAGGAGGGCATCGAGCTCCTCTTGCTGGTAGGCGATGGACTCAGGGTGTCCCCAGACGACTCCTGGCCACGCTGGATCGTCTTCAAAACGGGCCACCACATGGAAGTGGAGCTGGGGAACCATATTGCCAATCGCTCCCACGTTAATGCGCTTAGGCGAGAACTCGTTCTCGAGAATCTCTGAGACGGTCTGTACCTCTGCGAGTAGGGTATTGCGTTCGTCTGGCTGGAGGAGATGGAGTTGCTCAGCGGAGACCTCTGGCACGAGAATGAACCACTTATGATGGGCGTTATTGAGGAGGAGTAAGTGACTCAGAGAGAGCTTACAAACGTGGTGACAGTCGGCGGCGAGGCGAGGGTGTAATGAGAATTCTGACATGATCGTTTGCGGGGGATGAGAGCTGGGCTATCTTTATCTATACGGATGTGGCTTCAGAATCTCAACCTGAATTCAGAATAGTTCTGTGGGATGACCTTCTGAGGAACCTCCGTTAGGATAATTCGAGAGATGAAAACGATTTTAATCATAGGAGGGAATACAGGAATAGGGTTAGAGACTGCTAAGAAACTGCAGGCGTCTGGCGATCGAGTGATAGCGGCGGTCAGATCGCCTGAACCCTTACAGGCGCTAGGGATCGAGACGATTCCATTCGAGGCGACAGAGCTGACTCCTCTCAGTCTACCAGAGCAGTTAGATGGGGTTGTGTACTTCCCTGGGTCGATTAATCTTAAGCCGTTTCACCGTCTCTCGGCGGAGGACTTTCAACGCGATTACCAAGTCAATGCGGCTGGGGCGGTCCACTGCCTCCAGCAGGCTCTCCCCTCCTTGAAGAAGTCACCCTCTGCCTCTGTGGTACTCTTCTCCACCGTAGCAGTGCAGACGGGGATGCCGTATCATGCCTCTATCGCGATGGCTAAGGGCGCGATCGAGGGGCTCACTAGGTCTCTCGCTGCAGAGCTCGCCCCTAAGATCAGGGTGAATGCGATCGCTCCATCACTCACGGATACACCACTCGCATCGAATCTCCTGAACGCAGATGCTAAGCGTGAGGCGTCCGCCAAACGTCACCCGCTGAATCGAGTAGGCGAGGCGGATGAGCTCGCTTCACTGACGACCTTCCTCCTCTCAGATGCGTCACAGTTCATGACAGGGCAGGTCATCGCCGCTGATGGTGGTATGTCTTCGGTGAAGACCTTCTGAGGCTAGAGGGGCTCCACCAATAATGGGATAAAAAAAACGCTCTCACCTCTGCATAGAGGGAGAGCGTTTTTTCTTATCTATAAACCCGAGGGGGCTTATGCAACGAAGGTGTCCTCTGCAGGAGTAGCACCGAATGTCGCGGTTGCGCCACCGTTCTCAGAGAGGTGGGTGAGGCAGTGGTAGACTTCCTCTGCGTCAGCGCTGAGAGCAGATGCGATTTGGTCCGCTGTCTGAGCGTCAGCTGTGAGTGAACCGCTTACTTGCTTGAGGAGGGCGAGGAATTCACCTGCAGCCTTCTTACCAGCTTCTACACCTGGTTGGTGGTAAGCGTTGATGTTCACGAGTGATGCGTAGTATGAAACCGCACGCTCGAAGAGACCGATGAGAACACCGAGGTTGAATGGTGTTACTTCGTCGATAGAGATTGTGACTGAGCGACGTCCTGATTGGAAGAGAGCCTTACGTGTACCACGGAGGAAGCCTTGGAGGAAGTCACCTGTGGTTACTCCTTCTTCTACCTCGATAGAGTCACCTGCACGTCCCTTACGAACTTCTACGAAGGTGGTGAAGAAGTTGTGTACACCATCACGGAGCTGTTGAACGTATGCGTGTTGGTCGGTAGATCCCTTGTTACCGTAGACGGCGATCCCTTGGTTCACGACGTTTCCGTCGAGGTCGAGTTCCTTACCGAGAGACTCCATGACGAGCTGTTGGAGGTACTTAGAGAAGAGAACGAGAGAGTCCTTGTACGGGAGAATGACCATGTCCTTCTCTCCCTTACCGTTACCTTCGTTATACCATGCGAGAGCGAGTTGGAGACCTGCGTTAGCAGTGACGTCCTGGACACGTGTCTTCTCATCCATCGCAGCTGCACCAGCGAGAAATTGGTCGATGTCGAGACCTTGAAGAGCCATTGGGACGAGACCTACTGTTGACATAACAGAGGTACGACCACCTACCCAGTCTTCCATTGGGAAGGTTGTGAGGAAGCCTTGCTCTGTAGCATAGTTGTAGAGTTTTGATCCTTCACCAGTAACAGCACATGCTTGCTTAGCGAAGTCGAGGCCTGCCTTCTCGAACGCAGCCTTTGCCTCGAGCATACCGTTACGAGTCTCAGCGGTACCACCTGACTTAGAGATAACGACGACGATCGTTGTTGCGAGGTCTGCACCGATTGCTTCTACGACATTGTCGATGCCCTGTGGGTCGGTGTTGTCGAAGTAGTAAGTAGCGAGCTTGGTGTCCTTACCGATAGCGTCGGTCACGAGTTGTGGTCCGAGAGCTGAGCCACCGATACCGACGATGAGGAGAGAGTTGAAGAGTGATCCGTTAGGAGCCTTGATGTCACCTGCGTGTACCTTAGCTGCGAAGTCCTTAAGCTGAGCGAGTGGCTCGGTGATCTGAGCCTTGATCTCTGCGTTTGGTGCGAGGTCTGCATTACGGAGCCAGTAGTGACCTACCATACGACCTTCGTCAGGGTTCACGATCTCACCTGCTTCGAGTGCCGCGATGTCCGCGAATGCCTTCTGGATCTTAGCGTCGTTGCTTGCGTAGAAGTCAGACGGTAATTCCATGAGAGAGAGGTCGAGAGAAAAACCAAGGTCTGCATAACGCAGAAGTGACGATGAATATGAATTCCAGTTGCTCATTTTATCAATTTTCGTTGATTACAGGCATAATTGCCTCTGTTCGCGGTATCGTATCTTCCCTCACGCGTCCAGCCTATTAGCTGAAATAGTATCAATTTGATTCATACCTAGGCCTGCGAAAAGAATTAAAAGGCAGCGTGCAGTATCGATTGGAATAATAGCGAGCGGGGTGTATCATATGAGTATGAAGTCAATTATCGTCATGTTCATGATAGCGGGATGCGCGCTAGCGGATCAATTTGCAGATTATTGGTACGCGGGATTAGCGGAAGTGGCGGTCTATGATCTGGAGCAGTCACGGTATGGCGAACCACGTGATGGTACGGCGACATTGATCTTCGTGACCGAGGGGTTCTCTAAGGAGAAGCAGGTGAAGCTGGATTACCCAGAGAGAGCAGGGGAGGATAAGGCGACAGTGCTCAAGTTAAACCTAGTCAAGAAGTATAATACTGGGATCTATCCGTATTCGATCATGATGTCATCCTTTGCCGAGGTTGGATCTGGATTAGTGCTAAAGGCTACTACGAGTGTGCAAGAGTGGTGCGGCCATGTCTTCATGCAGGCGAATCACCAGGAGGGAGGAGATTACCGTTACCAAGGGTTCTCCTACTTTGAGTCGGAGGGAGATGAGCAGGGGACTTTGACAGACACCTTATTGGCGGAAGGGCTCTTTTCTCAAATCCGTCTCGGTCAGCTCGAGCCGGGGCAGTACCGAATAGTTCCCTCTCAGGAGTTAGCACGGACCTTACATTTCCCACTGAGCGCGGTGCCAGCCACGGTGTCGCTCCAACGCGATGATGAGGAGATGACATACACGATCTCCTATGATCATCCACTGCAGATTCAGACTCAGATCACGGTGAGTAAGAGCTTCCCTCACGTTGTACAGAATTGGTCCGAGAGTTATACTAAGGGGGGGCAGAGAGAGACCTCCAGAGCGACTCTCAAGACCGTGCAGCAGTTGCCGTATTGGAATATGAATGGGCCACAGTATGAGAAGGTACGCCGCGAGATCGGGCTCGAGTGAGTGACTGTGACATGACTGTTGCGCGTATCATTCTTAGCCCTAGACAATGAGGCCTAAGATGAGTAGGAGGGTGAGGAAATGAAATCTATCCTCGTTCTCTGTACTGGTAACTCATGCCGCTCTCATATGGCTGAGGGCATCTTCCGTCATCTCGCCTCAGATCTATTCGAGGTTCACTCAGCAGGATCACAACCAGCGGGGTATGTGCATCCTCTCTCGATAGAGGTGCTGTCGGAAATCGGGATCGATATCTCTCAGCATACGTCTAAGCATATGAATGAGTTCTTAGAGCGTGACATCCATACGGTCGTGACGGTGTGTGGTAATGCAGAGCAGGCGTGCCCTACCTATCCAGGGCAGTTGAACCGCTATCACTGGGGCTTTGATGATCCCGCCCACGCGGAGGGATCTGAGGAGGAGGTTATGGCCGTGTTCCGCCGTGTACGTGATGAGATCTATATGACGATTCAGGCGTATGTCCAAGGGTATCGCGAGGCTATCGCGTCATAACAGTACTCTGCCTGCATGAGCGCAGGCAGGTCCTCATTCAGTAGTGTGGGATTAACCTCGGAGGCGGATCGCGACGGATTCTCCGTGGGCGTCTAGCCCCTCGATGCGAGAGAACTCTTGGACGGTTTCCAGAGAGTTTGCGATGGCGGCCTGATCCATACGGACGATGGACTGGCGGCGCTGGAATTGGTCTGCGCGGAGACCTGAGAACGACTTTCCTGCTCCACCTGTTGGGAGGGTGTGCGATGGTCCCGCGAGGAAGTCCCCGACGGCGACAGCTGAGTAGTTGCCCGCGTAGATGGCGCCAGCATTTCGGATCTGAGGGATGATCGATTCGTCGTCTTGGACAACGAGCGTAAGGTGCTCTGGAGCGTAGTCATTGCAGATCGCCACGGCCTCGGAGAGGTCATCGACGAGGAGAGCGAAGCACTTCTTATCGAGAACCTCTTGGAGATACTGTCCTCGGCTGAGGGAGGGGAGTTGCTTCTCGATCTCGACCTTGACCTGTTCGAAGAGTGATTCACTGGTCGTGACAAATCCGATCTCACTGTCCGGGCCATGCTCAGCCTGTCCGAGGAGGTCCGCTGCGAGGAAGGCAGGGTTACCTGTCTCATCTGCAATGACGAGGATCTCGCTCGGTCCAGGGAGGAGGTCGATGCTGACGGCTCCAATGAGTTGACGCTTGGCCTCTACCACGAAGACATTACCAGGGCCGAAGATCTTCTCTACGGGAGCGATCGATTCCGTCCCTAGTGCGAGGGCTGCGATGCCCTGAGCTCCTCCGACCTTGAGGATCTCAGTAGCTCCCGCTTGTACGAGAGCGTAGAGGAGTTCTGGATTGACCTTGCCGTCTGGGCCACATGGGGTTGCGGCTACGATCTGAGGACATCCGATCGCCTGAGCAAAGGCCCCTGTCATGAGGGCGGTGGAGACGAGAGGAGCCTTGCCCCCTGGGACGTAGATTCCGACTCGGTCAAACGGGGTAAAGCGTTCTCCGACGACCGCTCCTTCCTTATTCGTGTAGTTCCAGTCTTGGCGCTTACTCTGTTCTGTGAACAGGTGGATATTCTGTCTGGTCGATTCGATTGCTTTCTTAGTCGCCTCACTGACCTGTGCTGTCGCTTCCTCGATCTCTGCAGGGGAGACGAGTAGAGAGGTGAGTTGTGCCTTATCGAACTTAGCTGTGAGGTCGATCAGAGCCTGATCGCCTCGGGATTGCACCTCTGAGATAATGCCTGCGACGATCTCTGAGACCGAGGTGTCAGGAATAGCGCGTCGGTTGAGCGTCGCGCGAAAGGATGCATAGTCTGGTGAAGATTGGTGAAGGAGTTTCATATGGTGCAATATAGGACAGAGAGAGGAGTGATGTTGTAACCTCTGATTTAATACGTAGATTTATCCAGATAACCACCCCATTGATAAGGAGTGTTATTTGAGAATGGGCATTGTAGTTCGAGATCCTCTATGGAGGTAAGGTTTTTGTAAAGGAGTCCAGCTTTACCTAATTGGTACAGATTCGCAAAGCAAGGCATGTAGTTACATTCTTCCCAATAGATGAAGGCGTTGGTAATGATTCCTTCTGGATTAACCTCTATGATGAGTCTTAAATGGTAGACTTCGGCGACTTTGGAAAACTTTGGGAATCTCCAAGCCGCAGATCGGAAGGTGTGGACTTGATTAGTTCCCGACACGGGATGGAACAAAGCTTGAGTGGCTCTTTCCATTATGTCGTAGTCGGGAGCATTTCCAATGGTCTCTAGTTGCTTTAGGTCTAGAGTGGCATTCTTCTGAGTACTGACGAGTTGGTAGATTCGTTCTGTCGGTAAGGGGCCATCATAGAAGATGAAGTCTTCTTCCTCCTCCTGTTGGCAACTGAGGATGCTAACAGAAGAGATAATCAGTAGGAAGAAGTAGAGAAGCTTCATTGCGGGCGAGACAAAGACTAACCGTAGAATGGGGAGATCATCAGGTAGACGACTGGGCCAGTAATGGCGACGTAGAGCCACATTGGGAAGGCCCATTTGGTGAGCTTCTTATGCAGAGAGAATTGTGCAAAGCTCGCGGCCACGATAGAGAATAAGATGAGTGGGAAGCTCACGATCGAGAGGCCAATGTGGGAGAGGAGGATCACGATGTAGATCGACTTACTCCCCTGTGCCGCGAGAGCCTCGGCCTCACTGAGGACGCCGTCGTGGTTAGCGTCTCCGTAGTAGGTGTGCCCGCTGGTGAAGTGGTAGGCCACATAGCTGAGGAGGAAGATCGCGGAGAGAGCGAAGGCCGAGATCATAAGCTTACGGTGAGCTTGCTTCTTACCTTGCTTGATCGCGATGCCCCCTGCGATGATGCAGATTGCGACGAGAGTGTTGATGATCGCATTCACTCCTGGGAGGAAGGAGACATCCCACCACTCTGGAGTGGGGATCGTGACTCGATCCATGAGCCCAACGAGAAAGACAACGACGACGGTGAGAACGGAACAGAGAATGTACCAGGATTTAGCAGTTTTCATCTGAGATTAGTTATTGAGAGAGAGGTTGATCGCACCGTGGAGTTTTTCCTCATAGGTCTTGAGGAGTTCGTGACTTTGGCTACGGGCAAAGGCGAGGTCGACTTTGACTCGCATTTTGAGGTCTTGGTCAAAGACGGCGACCCCGAGGTCATGAGCGTATCTGCCCTTGCGCGCGATCTCGAGCTCATCAGTACGCTCGCGGATGTCGAGGAACTTCATCTCGCCTGACATGTAGGCGTGCATCTCTGCGCGGTCGCCCGTGAGGAACCACCAGTTGCTTGTGTCTGCTTTCACAGAAGCGGCGTATTCCTTGAGCTTGGCGACATCGTCTGCCTCTGGATCTACAGACATGCAGACGATCATAAAGTCAGGATTCCCCTTGTACTGCTTATAGATCTTCATGAGGTCTGAGTAGTTACGCTCCGCACACATCGGGCACTTAGCGAAGAACTGGGCAAAGACCCAGACCTTGTCCTTGAGGTCAGAGATGGAGACCGTCTGGCCGTCTTGGTTTGTGAGTGTGATGTCCTCTTGGAGCTGGAGGAGCTCGTCAAAGGTCTCCTTACCAATATCTACGGCGAGAGGTTTGTCTGCCTCGGCCTTGATATCATAGAGCTTCCCTAGGAAGATAAAGCCGCTGATGAAGAGGATACAGAGGACAGCAACGGAGCTGTAGATGAGGGTGATTTTAGTCTTGTCGGTCATGGGAGGAGGTTATTGTTCGCCAGAGAGGAGTGGATCTTCTTCGTCTGGGTTATCGATGAAGTACTGAATAGAGTCGACGAGGATCTTGTTGAGTTGTTCCTCAAAGGGAGCGTTCGGCTTGTTCTCTTTGATCGCCTGTTGGTCGAGTTCGATGGCCTTGGTGAAGTTAAGGTGTCCGCGGAGGTGGGCGAGAACGGCCCCTACTCCACTTTCCTTCACAGGCATACGGTCGAGGATGATGAGGTCATGGTCGTAGAGCCATAATCCGTCCTTCTCATACGGGAGGAGGGCAAAGCGGAACTCATTCTTGAGATACTTCTGCAGGACGCGGACATTGGCTGCGATGACGTAATCGTCCTCAGTGAGGAACTCGCTGAAGCTCTGACGGTAGGCTGAGAGTGTGTCCTTTTGCTCGATGGTTGCATCGACGACGAAGATCGCCGTTTTGATCGTCTCGTCTGGGAACTTAGCACGGAGCTTGGCGACCTTTTGATGGAGGAGCACGTTTGCATTCTCCTCCTGTGAGGATGTGCAATAGGCGAGCCAGATGTGTCCCTGATACTCGGAGAGAGAGGTCGCACCTCTCAGGTCGTCTAGGATCTGAATGTTCTTGGTGAGCGCCTTCTCAAACGGAGGACGGAACTCTCTCTTCTCGATGTAACGGAGGTAGGCCTGCGGAATAGTAAGACCGCTGATCAGGATGACTCCTACGAGAACGAGGACAGTTTTGGTGGTGTTAGAAAGGTTTTTCAAGGGGAGGTATGCGATGAGTCGCAAAAAGTACCTTAATTCCAATCAAATGCAAGTGCAGACAGAACAACAGGAAGGTAAATCAATGTAGCGAAGAAGGCCTTACGCATATCGATACGCTCGCGAGTCTTGAGAAATTTAAGCGCAGCAAGGATCAAGAACACCGCGAGAAGCATGCCGATCGGGGGGAAGACCCATCCGGTCAGTCCTAGCGCAGGGCATGGGAGCGGCAGGAGAACCATCATGACGGAGAAGATGATGTAGAGGTAGGCACTACGCTTACCAGAGGTATCACCATTACTCCACATCTCGTAGCGTGCGTCCTCATACTCTTGGCGACAAAGCCAGTTAATCGCGACGAAGTGAGGGAGCTGCCAGAGGAAGAGGAGGGCAAAGAGGAACCATGGTGCCCATGAGCTCAGATTATGTCCCGCTCCGACCCATCCCATCATGGGTGGAATCGCTCCTGGGATGGCTCCGATGAGGGTATTGACCGAGGAGACGCGCTTCATCGGAGTGTAGATGAAGACGTATGTGCCGATGGTGATGAAGGCGAGGAGAGCGGCCTCGAACGAGATCATCGCTCCGAGGTGGACGACGCCGATCGCACAGAGTCCCCATCCGAGAGCAAAGGCATAGTGAGGGAGGATACGGCGCGCTGGTAGAGGGCGATTCGAGGTGCGCTCCATCTTAGCATCAGACTTGACCTCCATCACTTGGTTAAAGACGGCAGCACCAAAGGCAGAACAGGCGGTGCCGAAGAGGGTGTGAATCAGAGCCATGACAGCCTCCCATGAGAAGGTCGCGCCAGAGCTCTTCCATCCTAGCAGGTAGCCAAAGAAGGCGGTGATCAGAACGAAGGTGTTCAAGCGGAGCTTGATCAGAGTCGAGAGGTCTTCTTTGAGGGTTGGTGTTGCGGAGGTGCTCATAAGGATGGACGGGGGTACTTATCCCAGTGTTTTTCAAGATAGCAAGTGGGAATTACCACTCTCTCGGGGCAAATGGCGAGAAATATGCGGGAGAAGGGGGCTGATAGGATGGTGGTGAGGGGGTGCATTGTTAAAAATGAGCGTTGACCCATCGGCAGGGAATCATTAGCACCAGAGGAGAACGAAATACGACTGTGACACTACAAGGCAAACTCTACACAGCGCTCCATGAGGCGCTTCTCTCACTCGGCGTGGATCCTGCAGCACTAGGACGCGTAGGTGTATCTGCGGCTAAGGATCTCCAGTTCGGAGACTATCAGACGAATGCAGCCATGATGTTGGCTAAGCCTCTCAAGAAGAATCCACGAGAGTTCGCTCAGGAGATCATTGATACGATTCAGGTTGGTGAGTTGGCAGAGCTGTCGATTGCAGGGCCAGGGTTTATTAACTTCAAGGTGAAGGCGGAGGCCTTTGCCCAGCACGTGCTCGCGATCGCTCAGGATGAGCGTTGTGGTGTCAGTCTAGCAGAGAACCCTGAGAAGTATGTAGTCGACTTCTCATCCCCGAATGTGGCGAAGCCAATGCACGTCGGGCATATTCGTTCGACGATTATTGGTGACTCTCTCAGCAGAATCGCGCGCTTCCTCGGGCATGATGTCACTACAGATAACCACATCGGAGACTGGGGAACACAGTTCGGGATGGTGATCTGGGCGTGGAAGAGAGAGCTGAATGAAGAGGCGCTCCAGGCAGACCCACTGCAAGAGCTGCTCCGTCTCTATCGCCTCGCGTCAAATGCCTCTAAGGAAGACGAGGTCATCAAGGACGCTTGTCGAGCAGAACTCGTCAAGCTCCAGAGCGGTGATGAGGAGAATACCGCGATCTGGGTGCGCGCCGTAGAGCTCTCTAAGCAAGGGTTACAGAAGATTTATGACCGTCTCGATGTGAGCTTCGATTACTGGTTAGGCGAGTCGTACTATAACGACCAGTTAGCTGAGACGGTCCAAGGGCTAGTCGAGGCTGGGATCGCTAAGGATGACAATGGTGCGATCTGTGCCTTCTCCGGAGAACAGTTAGATCCTAAGAAGGACCCATTCAAGAAGCGTGATGCGGAGACGAAGGAGTGGACTGACTTCCCGATGATCATTCAGAAGAGTGATGGTGCCTTTAACTATGCTACGACGGATCTCGCGACGCTCGATTATCGTAAGAAGGAGTGGAACCCTGATCA
>WTJZ01000172.1:0-6557 GCA_011524615.1 Akkermansiaceae bacterium
CGCGTTTGGCTCTGGCTAAACGCGGTTTTTTTTGTGTCAGTGGACTAGTAATCTAAATGCACTTTTAAATATTTATTATACTTTTAGTGATAAGATGAGGGATTCATGAGTCCGAATAATGGTGAGTAGTGCACACACCTAAGACGAAAGAATTAGCGATCATGTGTACTATTGATAGAATGTTGAAGGCTATACTGATTCTTTGTATAGCTGGGGGAGCGGTTGGACAGGAGTCGATCTATATTGAGAACCATAGCTTCGAGCAATTGGTGCTTGGGGATGGAGGGAATGTGAATGCCGTCCCCGAAGGGTGGACGAGTTCCGGCGGTATTGTAGGGGTCTTTAATCCCAGTCTAACAACTTATTCAGATAGTGCGATTGTGTCACCTGGTTCATTGGGTACGATGGACGGGGTTAACATCGCGCATATGCAAAACCGCCCTGAGAGTCTCTCGCAGACACTGACGACAAGTGTTGTCCCAGGAGCTGTATATACTCTGACAGTGGCTATCGGGGACCGTGATGTTGGGAACCGTCCGACACCTTTTGGGTATACCCTATCGTTATTAGCTGGCGGCGAACTGTTAGCTTCTACTACTAATTCGGTGGCTTTGGTTGATGGATCCTTTACCGATGTATCATTGAGCTACACAGCTACTGCTGAAGATAGTGGCCTGTTAGAGGTTATGTTGACTTCTGAGATCTCCTCAGGTGGTTTAACTCTAGATTTTGACAACTTTAGATTATCAGTAGTAGAGCCAAGTCTAGAGACGACGAGCCCTGTCTCACATCAGATTATACAGCGTAATGAGGGGCAAGCCACGGTTAGTTTAGCTGGTGCGGTATCTGGTGATGCGCGATACGTTCAGGCCCGTGCGATTGATTTGGCGGGGCAAGGGGGAGATGTGTTTTGGACGACGATCGCCTCGGAGGTGTCGGGCAGCTTTTCTGCGGAATTGACTCTCCAGACTGGTTGGTATGATTTATTAGTGCGCACCTTGGATGAAGTGGGTGGTGAAATCGAGAGGGAGACCATTTCTGGAGTGGGCGTCGGAGATATTTATGTCGTGGCGGGGCAATCTAATAGTGCCAACTTCGGCGAGAACTTACAGAGTGCTGTCTCAGATATGGTTTCATTTTACCATACAGGAGATGATCATTGGTCTCATGCTACAGACCCCGTCGTGAGTGCGGCAGCAGATGGGGGAACTGGCGGATCGGTTTGGCCTTTATTGGGGGATCGCCTATTAGAGATCTCACCGAATGTCCCAGTCGCTTTTATTCCGATTGGGGATCAGAACTCGACCATGTTTAGTTGGCATCCTCTTACCGCAGATAATTACCCAAACCTCTCGGCTGTGTTGGATGGGTTCGGTCCTCAAGGGGTTAAGGCTGTTCTGTGGCATCACGAGTATGAGGTGACTGGTATCCCTAATGATTCCTATGCATATTATCTTGAAAAGCTTATTGGAGCCTCACGGAGTGATGCAGGGTGGGATGTACCATGGTTTCTGTCTGTGTCCTCGATCGATTCTACGGTGGCAGGAGCGGAGATTGTGCAGGAGCAGTTAGAGCTGATTCGTGATGATCCGTATACCTATCTCGGGTCATACACTGATGATCTAGTAGGTACGGATCCTGAGTCAGCCCTGCAGTGGAGATATGATGGGCATCATTTTTCTGATCATGGATTGGCAGCCTTTTCGCAGCGTTGGGAGCGAGCGCTTATGGTTCAGGATGACACTGGGCCATTGATGATCAGAGCGGCTCACAAGACTGGTGAGCAATTTGACGTTTCCTTTGAGGGGGTGCCTGGGCTGACCTACAGGCTGCGTAGAACGACAGATCTCTCTGGTGGGTTTCATATTGCAGAGGGGAGTACCCCTGTGAAGCTAGATGGTGTACGGTCTTCTTCTCTGCGTGATACAGCAGCTGCTGATGAGAAGGTCTTCTATCAGGTAGAAGTACTGGAGTCCGACAGTGAGGACGCTCAACTAGCAGTGAACGGTGGGTTTGAGACCGTGAGTCCAGTAATCGATACTTTTCAGGAGTTTGCAGACGGGACCTTAGACAGTTGGTCAAGTACAGGGCCAGTGGTAGTCTGGGCAAATAGTTTTAACTCTGTGTTGGCACCAGATGGAGATTACTTTGTTAATCTGAACTCCTTCTCGCTGACGCAGGAGGTCGCTGTTGAACCTGAGACACAGCTGACTTGGTCCTTCTATTACCGAGCTGAGGCAGAGGGTGATCTCCTTACACTTGCTATCGCGGGGGACGAAGTGGTATCCGTATCCGGAGAACCGGGGCAATGGACACAGTATACCGGTACTTATACTGTGCCTGCAGGCCAACTCTCTACTACATTTACCCTCTCTTCTACAGGCACTCAGAATCAGTTTGTAGACGGTTTTTCTCTATTAGGAACACCCTTGGAGGATGAAGACACACGTCCGAATATTATCTTCTTGATGACCGATGATCAGCGCTGGGATACGCTAGGGTGCTATGGTCGTTCGGAGTTTAATACAGCCAATATTGACCGCCTATCATCCGAGGGGGTGACCTTTGATAATGCTCACCATGCGGTAGCGATCTGTACTCCTAGTCGAGCGACAGTGATGACGGGGCAGTACTTTGCTAAGCATCAGTCAGGGTTCTCATACCCGTTCAATGTTGGCATATCAGCTGATGCATTCAATGATAGCTATCATGCACTCTTAAAGGCTGCTGGTTACCGAAGTGGTTTTGTCGGAAAGTATGATATCCCAGTTTACGGTGGCGGGCGTGACCATTTTGATTTCTTTGCCTTGCGCAATAGATATGAGAAGCCAACTGCGGATCCCGTCATGGATGCGATCTACAGATCAGATCGAGACCCTAGAGAGCGCACGTTGTTAAAGGGGGATGTGATGATGCACTTCTTAGACACTCAACCAAAGGGGCAACCCTTCATTCTCTCCGTGAGCTTCGATGCCGTGAAGAATGATAAAGATGAGGATATGTATGCCCCTCATGTGGAGTTGTTCTCATCTCAGGAGATGTCTGTACCAGCGAATTGGGTCGAGGGAGAGAATGCGCTGTTGCCGCAGGTAGTTCAAGATTATTGGCGTGGTGCAATCTTGCACCCAGGGTGGACCTCTACACCTGCTTTGTACCAAACACTGGCCCGTAGGTTTGCCACTCAGGGATACTCAGTAGATCAACAAGTGGCCAGACTGATGAACAAGCTCGAGGAGATTGGGGAGCTGGATAATACGGTGATTATTTTCACTAGTGATAATGGAAGGTTTCACGGGTCTCATGGTCTGTTCGGTAAGTGTGTGCTCTATGAAGAGGCTACCCGTGCTCCACTTATTATTTGGGATGGTCGTACTGCAGGCCAAACGGCTGGTTTCCGTGTAGATGAGCTCATCTCCACTACGGACTTTGCTCCGACGATGCTGTCTCTCGCAGGGGTGGAGATACCTGACAGTATGCAGGGACAAGATCTCACCCCATTATTGGTCGATGGAGCTGATAATGCTGACTGGCGGGATGCAGTCTTTATGGAGTTCCTCTTTAATAATGAAACCTTTACCGCAATGATTAGAGGGGAAGATGTTGATGCGGCTAATGAAGACCTCATCGCTAATAATCGCTCATACCGAGCACGTGGGGTGAGGACTAAGGAGTATAAATACTTTATCTATTATGAGCAGAGTCCAGTGATAGAAGAGCTCTATGATCTGACCATTGATCCCGGAGAGGAGCAGAACTTAGTAGACGACTCTTCCTATCAAGAGGTCTTGATCGAATTACGAGCTAAGACAGAAGAGCTATATCAGGCTTATAAAGCGGAATAGTCTATTTACTAAGGTAAGAAATGTAAGGGCTCTCTTTTTTGAGAGCTCTTTTACTTAAAGCCGTTAACTCACTTATCAAGAACTTAAAATAAAAATTTAGAGAAAATGTGTCCGAGTTTTTTCCTGAGTTGCACACATCTAGGCATCAGTAAGTTGGAGACTTCTTACTGGTCTAACCAAAAGAAAAATTAATATGAAAATTACTACAATGATTGCGGTTGTTGCTCTTGCGACAGGTATCACAAATGCAGCTTCTATTCTTGCTCCACATGGTGATAACAATACTGGTGTAACTGGGATTACAACTTATGGTACAGGTGCTTCAGATACTATCAATACTACTCTTTCTCGTGTCGGTGGTAATGGTGGGACTAGAGAATTTAGTACTTATCTTGCTTTTGATGTCAGCTCAGTAACTCTTACAGGTCCCATCATTGAGTCTGTACTTGAGTTTGATACGACTCTGCTTTCAGGGACAGCTTTTGCTATCACAGTAGACTATCTCGGTACATTTGCTGATATCACAGCTGATGCGGCAACGACTAATGCTTGGTACTCAGCGTCAGCGATCAGCACTCTTACTACAACTATTACTTCCGATGGTACGAATACCCTAGATGCTGGTTTTAGTGGGTACACCAGCGCTGACTTTGCTAATGATTACGCAGTATTCCGTCTCACGACACCAGACTACACAACTGCAGATGGTATTTCTCAGTGGGATATCACTAATTCATCACTCAGCATTCCTGAGCCTACATCAGTAGCTCTTCTTGGGCTCGGAGGTCTTGCTCTTATCTCTCGCCGTAAACGATAGGATCATAGTGTTCTTGTAATTTATGTGGGCTTCTCTCTTCTGGAGAGAAGCTTTTTTAATGTTATTATGCTTGTTCGTACGTAGGTTTTAGTTTTTGTGTTTTTATTGTTTTGTTTGGCGTTTTTGAGTGATTAAGAGGCCTTTTTTGTTGGTGTTATTTAGCCGTTTTGTCTCCTTTTTTGTGTCCCTTTTTGACTTTTTTAAAACTTATACTATTTCGGTAATAAGTGTCCTGATTGGTTAGTTTTTTGCACACATTAAAGCAGTAAGAATTATCTTACTTTCCAATAATATCATGAAAAAAATAGCACTCATATTCTTATCGGCGCATAGCTTGTCAGCAACGACGATTACGCCAACTTCAATCACTTGGACGACCTCGGGCACCATTACAGGGGATACCTCTGAAATCATTTCCTCTACGGATGGGGTGTTACTCTTTGATCAAACAGAGTTCACTCGAGATCTCTACACTGGGACCACTACAGGAGATGCGGTCTTACTCACGGATGGGAGTTCCTTTAGCGCGACTGATTATTCCTCCGCGCTCGACTATGCGCATAACTTCTCTGCATCTGGAGAGGAGATGTTGTACTTTGGTGGCCTTACCGCTGGAACAGATTATACGATCCAACTATTCTCCGTGGATCTCAGAAGTGCAGTGACCGAAGATAGGACTCTAGTGGTGAATGGTGATTATATCATTGAGAGTGGTGATTATGCTACTGGGACGTTCACAGCTGATAGTGAGTATGTCTCGATCCAGTTCTATGGCAGTAGTCTATCAGACCCTACCGCGACTAATAATCACGTCTTGAACTTGGTAGCGATTACGGGAGATGTAGATAACATTGTATCTTCTTCTGGATTACCTGAGGAAGCATTACCGGCGATCGGCGTTAGTGTTCCAGAACCTACCGCATTTGCTCTATTAGGACTTGGTGGCCTAGCGCTAATCACGCGACGCCAACGATAATCCTGATACCCATCAGTGTGTATATAAGAAAAAAGCCTCTTTCTGCGTGAGAGAGGCTTTTTGGTGTGTGTAATAGCACCTCCATAGAGGTGGTCGCTCGGGAGGTTTCCTTACGCCTCTCTGATTTCTTGTACGGCTGCGCCCATGTCCTCCGCATTGAAGGTAGAGGAGCCCGCAACGATGACATTAGCACCTGCTGCGTAGGCTTGAGGAGCAGTTTCCTTCTTTAGTCCGCCGTCCACCTCGATATGGTAGGAGAGTCCGTGTTGTTCACGGTATGCTTTTGCCTCTTCGATCTTAGGCATCACCTCTTGCATAAAGGCTTGTCCACCGAAGCCTGGGACTACGGTCATGCACAAGAGGAGGTCGATCTTATCTAAGAATGGTACGACCTCGCTGAATGGGGTGGCAGGGTTGAGAGCAAGGCCTACTTGGCATCCTGCTTCCTTAATACGTCCTAGTGTCTCTGCGACATCGTGATCAGCCTCTACATGAACTGTGATGAGGTCTGCTCCTGCTTCGACAAAGCGGGGAAGGTAGTGATCTGGTCGTGAGATCATAAGGTGCACGTCTAGGAAGATGTCATTCGTCTCGTGAATCGCATTGACCATCGCTGGGCCAAAGGAGATGTTGTCCACGAAGTGGCCGTCCATAACGTCAAGGTGGAGCCAGTCTGCACCAGCGCTAATAGCACGAGATACTTCTTCCTGTACTCGTGAGAAATCTGCAGCAAGGAGTGATGGCGCGATCACTCGATCTTGATATGTTCTGTCTATCATCAATTGCACCTAAGCAAAAACTAGACCAAACCTCTAAGCCTTTTTTTGCGTCATCATATTTTTCACAGTACTGTGGAGAGGAAAGTCTGAAAGTCTGAAAGTCTGAAAGTCTGAAAGTCTGAAAGTCTGAAAGTCTGAAAGTC
>WTJZ01000172.1:6657-13053 GCA_011524615.1 Akkermansiaceae bacterium
TGTTTTTACGTTAATTGGGTTACAAAGGAGTTGCTCCCCGTGCACAGGTTCTCCCAGGACTTTTAACTTTAACCTTTCCAACTTTAAACTTTCTTAAGGTTTGTTAAATAAATTTTGATTTTTTGAGAAATGCACTTGACTCGAGTTTAGATGTTGGGTATTTCTCATCTCCCAAAATTTTCCCGATTATCACATTATGGCTAAAGTATGTTCAATTAGAGGTTCAAGAGTTCGCGTAGGTCGTAAGATCCACCGTTCAGGTCTTGCTAAGAAAAAAGGTGGTATCGGTCGTCACGTTACCAAGACTGTTAAGCGTAAAGTTACACCTAACCTTCAGTCAAAGCGTGTCTTCATTCCTGAAGAAGGCCGTTACGTACGAATCAAGGCAACAGCAAAAGCACTCAAGACAATCAACAAAAACGGTGCTAAAGCAACATTAGAAGCTGCGGGCCTTATCTAATCATTTTATATTGGTGCATGCGAGTGCACTGGTTTCATGACAATGAAGCTCCTACCGTGAGGTTGGAGCTTTTTTGTTAACTAGAGGGTTGTCAGTGGGCTGGGAGTAGCACAAGGTGAGTTATGATCGGAATTGCTGATGGCTCAGGGGCATATGTAGACCTCATCGATGGTACGTTTTCTGCCTTTGCGGAGGGAGGGATCTTATCTAAGTCTAAGCAGTTTCAGTACCGACCGCAGCAGCAGGCGTTAGCAACTGAGATCTCTAAGACCCTAGTTAATCAACAGTCTCTTGTAGCTGAGGCTGGTACAGGAGTAGGCAAGAGTTTAGCCTATCTCATCCCCTCGATTAAGTATGCGATGGAGTCAGGGAAGAAGTGTCTCTTGAGTACTCATACCATTAATCTCCAGGAGCAGTTGTTGCATAAGGATCTCCCGTTAGCGGCTCGCCTGCTAGGGCAGCCGATTTCATACACATTGCTCAAGGGGCGGCAGAACTACCTTTGCCCGCTACGGCTCAAGCGCGCCCTGCAGGGGAAGGGCGATATCTTTACCTCCACAGAGGTGGCCGAGCTGAAGCGTATCTACGATTGGTCACTGGAGACTGAGGACGGGACGCTGTCCGACTTGGACTTTAAGCCTAGTTATAAGGTGTGGAGTCAGGTCTGTAGTGAGCCTGATCTCTGTACTCAGCGCCGCTGTGGACCAACGGGGAAGTGCCACTACCAGGAGGCGCGCAAGCGCGCGAATGATGCGCAGGTGGTGATCTTGAACCACAACCTATTCTTCTCGCTTTTAGATCTGAATCAGGCAGAGGACAGTGAGGGGTATCTCTTTCAGCGCGACTTTATCGTCTTTGATGAGGCTCACACCTTGGAGAACGTGGCCGCTAAGCAACTGGGGCTACGCGTCAGTGCGGCCGGTGCTAAGATGGAGCTGAATAAGATCTATAACCCGAGGACGCGTAAGGGAATCCTGAAGTCCGCAGAGCGGTTAGATATCGCAGAATCTGTGGAAAAGGTAGGGGATCTCACCGGTGAGTTCTTCGATAATGTCATGCAAGCCCTCTTCCCTAACGGGGAGCATCTCAATCCGCAGGGGCAGCGTCCGCCCAATGAGATCCGAGTCCACCAAGCGGATCTCGTGCCCAACACTCTCACCGCTCCGATCCAGAAGCTTCGTCTAGAGTTATCGGAAATCTCAGAGAACTCGGAGAATGAGATGCTACAAGCTGAGGTGAATGATGCCGTCCGTCGTCTAGGGGAGATCTCGGACGGGGTCGCTCAGTTTCTCAATATGGAGGACGAGGAGGCCGTCTACTGGGCGGAGCTGAGTCGGGGGGAGTTTACTTCTGTTACCTTGCGCTCTGCACCCGTGAATGTCGCCGCTCGACTGCGACATGCGCTCTTCTCTGGTGGGCGTACCGCGATCATGACCAGTGCGACGCTCTCAGTATCTGGTGGGAGCGTGGATTACTTTAAGCGACGCGTCGGTGCCGAGCATGCAGGTGAACTCGTCGTGGGGAGCCCGTTTAATCTCGCAGCACAGATGGAGACGTACGTGGCAGGGGGGATGCCCGAGCCGCGCAGTCCGCAGTATCAGGCCGAGATGACCGAGTGGATTTGTAGCTTCCTGCAGTATTGTGGTGGTCGCGCCTTTGTGTTGTTTACCAGTTATCGAGATATGATGTCTGTCTCCGAGCAGGTGCAGCGGATCTGTACTCTTAATGGATGGGAGTGCTTCGTCCAGGGGGCCGGGAGCTCCCGCCAAGTCATGTTACAGGGGTTCCGAAATGCCGAGAATGGCGTCTTACTCGGGACTGATAGCTTCTGGACAGGGGTTGATGTGCCTGGCGAGGCTCTCAGTAATGTCATCATCGCTCGTCTCCCCTTTGAGGTGCCGAGTCACCCTGTGATCCAAGCGCGACTAGAGGATATCCAGAGCGGAGGTGGAAACTCGTTTATGGATTACTCGCTGCCGGAGGCGGTCCTTAAGTTTCGTCAAGGGGTCGGTCGTCTCATTCGCTCCGAGAATGATCGAGGCAAGGTGCTTATTCTTGATAGCCGAGTAGTGAGTAAGAAGTATGGTGAGACCTTTTTACAGTGCCTGAGTCCTTCTCCCGTGAAGCATCTGCGTTCTATCCGAGATCTCGGGCGGCGATAGAGGCCGCTCATCTTGCCAATTTCTCTCTTGCGGTATAGAGTGATAAAAAAAGCACTGCTTCCCTGATGGAGGCAGTGCTCTTTTACATAAATGAAACACAACACAAACAATGTTACCTAGAGAGCGTGATGTTAGGACGTTTTTGTGTATCAATATGCTTTTTTCTTACTCTTTTAGTAGCGGATAGGAGCTGTGAAATAGTGATAAACGCTAGTGTGAGCCAGTTGTCTTAGAGTAAGGGTTGTTCTCTAAGAATTCAGAGAGGTGGTGTAGTCGGTGGGTGTTGGCTTCACTGTGGATATAGTTCCAGGCTTGCAGGAATGCGGGTAAGGCAAGATTTGCGTGGATGCCTCGCGCCCATATTGCCCAAGTTGACTTTGAAATCTTACCCTGCTTTTGGAGGAAGATCTGGGAGTTGCACAGGTGGAAGTACTCATGGAATGTCCCTAGGTTCTGTTGAATCTCTTCTGGTGGGAGTTCGTGACCGAGGAAGACGTGTACAGGAAGGCTTGCGCAGATTTCGCGGTAATCACGGCGGAATTGGTCTTCGAATTCTGTCTTGGCTAGTTTCTCCGACTGCCATAGTTGGACGACCGCTATAATGACACCAATGGCGGTGGCAGTAGAGGCAATAGCGGTAATGATGTCGATAGGTGTGATAGTCATTTAGTGGAGTGTACGGAGGATTGGATACGGTCGATGACTTTGTTTTGCAGCGCTTCTTGAGCATTCATATCGTAGAATTCATCTGAAGTGTCGAGAATCCAGTCCTCGGGGATCTCTGAATACGTACGCCAGAATGATTGATAGCGATCCATGTTATGCTGTAACTCATCATCTGTAAGGCTATGGTAGGAGATGATACTATGAGGGTAGGCTACTCTCTCGCCTGTCGCGGCGGTGAGTAGCATGGCACCTGCGGAGCAAACGTCACCCATCGCGTGGATATGAACAGGGCTGTTGATGGAGTGCATGACGTCAATGACGGCGAAGATATCGCCTTCCCAGCCGCCATCCGAACGTAGATAGAGATCAATAGGTTTCCCTGGTGCTAGTTGCTCCAGAGTGAGCAGTTGACTGATGAGACGGTGACAGAGCTTGGCGTTGACACAAGTAGTGCTGATGATGCGTCTCTGTTCCAGGTGGCCTTTTTCTAGAACTGATGATTCAGAGAGAAAGGCTCCATCCGCAATAAGGGCATCGCTCCAGTCTGCAGGGTTCATCGTACTCGGTGGTGTAGCAGGACGGTAAACTGTGTAGGTGAGTAAAGCCAGAAATGCGATAATGGTGACGATGAGATAATGACGCATGAGACAACTCTGCTTGCTTGTGACTCAATAATGCAAGAGTTATTTGTTAGAATTATTCTAAGGTGATGTCAGAGTCTATCCTTTATATTTGGTAATCGCATCAGAGAGGAGTTCTTGGCAGAGGGATTCGAACAGGGGGTAATGTTGAACTAAGTTTTCCGAGGAGTGTGCGATTGGGTGGAAACCTTTACGCCTTTTACTCAGGCCTGTTAGGCTACGTTCGAGTCCTGATGGAGTAAGGTATCGAGAGAACCAGTCATCTTCGCACATCCATGTAGCGACGTTACGTGCTTGTTCAGGAAAGTATTCCCAATAGGCTTGCAGGTCAGTGTAGATCTCTTGGCGGAAGTCGGAGAGGGAGAGGGTAGGTGAGTAGTGGGCCCAGTCTCTCGCTAGAAAGTGATCGGTAAACATGTCTAGAATGATTCCTGAGAATCTCCGCCTTTTGGTAGGGAGTAGTAATTTACCTTCTCGAAAGCAGGGGTGAGTATCAGTGTAGGCATCAATAGCCCGGTGCATGATGATACCGTCGACTAATTCATCCGGGAGGGTCGCACGCATACTATCGGGAGTGCCGGAGATGAAGTCTCCCAAGAAGTTCCCCGCTCTGGATGCAGCCGTCGTATCTGCGAGGTAGAAGTGGGCTAAGAAGTTCATGGCAGAATGATGAATAAAAAAAGCGAGTTGTGAAACTCGCTTTTGATAGAATGAGGTGATTGCGAGAATTATGCTTCTTTCTTGTCGCACTTCTCAGAGCAGCCACATGCTTTCTTTTTAGGAGCATCACACTCCTTCTTGTCGCAATCCTTATCACATTCTTTCTTATCTGCGTCCTTCTTTGGACCACATGATCCACAGTGCATTACTGAGACGTCGGTAGAAGTAGTTACAGGAGTGAGAGCAGCTGTGCTAAATGCTGCTGATGCGAGGAGGCCTAGGATGATGAATTTCATATCAGTTGTTGAGGGTTGTTCAGTTTTAATCTCCCTATGAGATTTACCTATATGAGGGTAATATAAGACGCTTATTCCAAAAAATCAAATTAGCATTCCTCATTTAACAAAGGAGCAGGGCGAATAGTCGTGTAGAGGACTGGGTTGATAACGAGGTATAAAAAAAGGCCACGGTTGTGGCCTTTTGGTGGAGCGTCTACTATACCGCAGGTTCTTCTTCCTGAGTTTGCTCAGAGGTCTTAAAGGTGACCTCTTTCTTCTCGTCATTGAAGCCTACGGAGACAAGGTCTCCTCCCTTTATATCTCCTCGTAGGAGAGAGTCTGCGAGAGGGTCTTCTAGATATCTCTCAACCGCTCGTCTCATTGGACGTGCTCCGTAATCAGAGTCATATCCCTTCTCAATGAGGTAGTCCTTAGCGTCATTATTGAGCTCGATCTCGATGTTCTTACTCTTGAGGCGCTTAGCTAGCTTATTGATCTCTAGGTCGACGATAACACGGAGGTTCTCCTTCTCGAGGAGGTGGAAGACACAGAGGTCGTCGAGACGGTTCAAGAACTCAGGCTTGAAGTATCCCTTAGAGGCTGTGATGATCTTCTCTCGCATCGTGTCGTAGTCAGCTCCAGAATCCGCACTGCCGATCGCATTGAAGCCCATGTTGCTTTGGCGCTTGATCGTGCCAGCTCCGACATTGGATGTCAGGATAATGATAGTGTTACGGAAGTCTACCTTACGCCCTTGAGAGTCCGTGATCATTCCTTCCTCTAGAATCTGGAGCATGAGGTTCATGATGTCTGGGTGTGCCTTCTCGATCTCGTCAAATAGTACTACCGAATATGGACGGCGACGGACTTGCTCAGAAAGTTGACCTCCTTCTTCGTGACCAACGTATCCTGGAGGGGATCCGATCAAGCGGCTGGAGGTGAACTTCTCACCGTATTCTGACATGTCGATCTGGATGAGCGCATCAGGGTCACCAAACATGAAGTCTGCGAGATTACGTGCTAGGTATGTCTTACCTACACCTGTTGGGCCGAGGAAGAGGAATGAACCAATCGGTCGACGAGGATCCTTGAGGTCTGCTCGGGAGCGACGGAGAGCTTTGGATATAGCAGTGACCGCTTCATCTTGGCCGATGACACGTTTTTTAAGCTCGCTCTCCATCTCGAGGAGACGGGTAGCTTCTTGTTCCTCCATTCTGGTAAGAGGGACTCCTGTCCACTTAGAGACAACAGCCATAATCTCATCATCCGAGATATCTACGATCTTCTCTTCGCTACTAGCTTTCCAGTTGGCGATGGTCTCTTCGAGCTTCTCTTTGGCACGCTTTTCATCATCGCGGAGAGTTGCGGCCTTTTCGAAGTCTTGAGTCTCTACTGCTTCTAGCTTATCGAGGCTGATAGCTTCGATTTCTGCTTCGATATCCTTGATCTCTGATGGACGAGTAAGGGTGCTGATACGGGCCCTAGATCCTGCTTCGTCTAGAACATCGATCGCCTTATCTGGTAGGTAC
>WTJZ01000172.1:13063-17563 GCA_011524615.1 Akkermansiaceae bacterium
GGTAGGTACCTAGTTGTAAGGTAGCGAGAGGTGAGTTTGACCGAGGCTTCTAGAGCATCTTGCGTGTAGCGGACCTTGTGGTGCGCTTCATACTTTTCTCGGAGGCCTTGGAGAATGAGGACTGCATCTTCCTCTGATGGTTCATCCACCTTAACCTGCTGGAAGCGGCGCTCTAGAGCGGAGTCCTTCTCGATAAACTTACGGTACTCATTGAGAGTCGTCGCGCCGACACATTGGAGTTGGCCTCGACTGAGAGCTGGCTTGATGATGTTAGATGCGTCCATCGCGCCTTCTGCTGAGCCTGCACCTACGATCGTGTGCAGCTCATCGATGAAGAGGATGACATCTCCTACCTTCTCAATTTCGTCCATGATAGCCTTCAGGCGTTCCTCAAACTGACCGCGGTACTTAGTACCAGCAACCATGAGAGCGAGGTCTAGAGTAATGACGCGTTTACCTCGGAGGATCTCAGGTATGTTACCAGAGATAATCTCTTGGGCGAGTCCTTCTGCTATAGCTGTTTTACCTACACCTGCCTCACCTACAAGAACAGGGTTATTCTTGGTGCGGCGACAGAGGATTTGAATGACTCGTTCAATTTCTTCATTTCGTCCGATGACGGGATCAAGATCCCCATCCTTGGCGCTTTGAGTAAGGTCGTGTCCGAAGGCTTTGAGGGCAGGAGTTTTTGCTCTATTGCCTCCAGTTTCTTCGCCGATGACTTCATCTTCATCATTTGTTAGCTCCATCTCAGAGTCTTCAGCAGTGAAGTTAGGGTCGATCTCTGCGAGGATCTCGTTTCTTGTGCGTTGGACATCTATATCAAGAGATGTGAGGACTTTCGCTGCGACTCCTTCGCCTTCGCGGAGAAGACCTAGAAGGATGTGTTCGGTACCAACATAGGAGTGGTTAAGTGACTTGGCTTCCTTGTTAGAGAAGGCGAGAACTTTTTTCACACGAGGGGTGTACGGGATGTTGCCTGAGACTTTCTGCTCAGAACCTGTACCTACTTGCTTCTCTACCTCTACCCGGACAGACTCTAGGTCTAGACCCATACGCTCTAGGACGCTGACGGCAACGCCTTGTCCGAGCTTGATGAGGCCTAGGAGGATGTGTTCTGTGCCCACGTAGTTATGATTGAAGCGATCTGCTTCTTTTCTCGCGAGTGCGAGTACTTGTTGTGCTCTGGGGGTAAAATTATTCATACTTCAACTGTAGGTGTCTTGCGTGAGGAATCAAATATTTTCGTATAAAGTTTTAATTTTTTAAACATTCAGTCTCTTTGCACGGTTTCGGAGGAGACTGCTGGCAATGCTGGTGGTGGGATTTCCCTGATAGCCTCGGCGATGGTGAGGGCGCGTTCACGATCTCGTTCTTCTGCGTCGAGCTTAGTTCCTTTATTGAGTTGCAGGTGCGCAGGTTGGATCTTGATCATGAGGTGGTCACAGAGAGAGAGCACTTCGTTAGGGAAGTATCCGATGACTGCACCTAGTCTGAGAAGCGAGATAAGTGTTAAGGCTTCCTTAGAGGTCATGGTGTAGGCATACTTGAGAGTACCGTATGCTCGGCTGACCTTATCGATCATTAAGAGCGGGGAGTCTTGGAGAGTTTTGGCTCGAGCATTTTCTTCTGCAGTGATTACATATTTTACTATGCGCTCGATGCGAGTAATGATGTCGTGTTCAGACTCACCAAGAGTAGATTGGTTGGAGATTTGGTAGAGATGGCCGAGTGATTCAGTCCCCTCTCCGTAGAAGCCTCTAATCGCGAGTCCTAGGCGGGAGACCGCCTTAAGAACTGGCTTGATCTGGTCCGTGAGGACCAGAGCAGGGAGGTGTAGCATGACGGATGCACGCATCCCTGTCCCTACGTTACTAGGGCAGGATGTGAGAAACCCTAATTCTGGAGAATAGGCGTAGGTGAGTTGTGCGCTGATTTCTGTATCGATCTTATCAATGGCGCGAAAAGCCTTTTTCAGGCTGAGTCCAGGTTGGATCGATTGGAGTCGGAAGTGGTCCTCTTCATTAATCATGATAGAGAGGGTCTTACTCTCATTGACCAGTAGTCCGCACCCCGTGGAGCGAGCAGCGAGTTCTCTACTCATCAGGTGCTGTTCGACGAGAACTTGCTTTTGGAGAGAGTCGAATTCCTTTAGCTCTTCCATGAAGCTCTTGTTCCCGCAAGGAAGAGAGGACAGGGTCTCGATGATTTGTTGGTAGGTCTCCACGCGTTGGGGTTTCTGCGCCCATCCCGGAAAGGGGTGAGTGGAGAGATTCCGTGCGAGGCGAATACGGGACGAGAGCACACAAGCATTTTTACCCACTTGCGTATTGGGAAAGGTATGAATAAGTGAGTCAAAAGTCATAGCTCGGAAATTTGTTGGTTGATCAAGAGGAGGTCATCGCGAAGCTGGGCAGCTTGTTCGAACAGTTCGTCCGTAATAGCGGTCTGGAGTGCTGATTCTATCTTATCGCGTTGCTGTTCTAGTGCTGCGCGGCTCAAGGTCGTGGTGATCGTTTTTCCCACATGGGTAGAGCCTCGGTGCATGTTAGTGATACGCTCGGAGAGTACGCCAGCAAAGACATGGTAACATTCTGCGCAGCCCAAGCGACCTGTCGTATTGATCTCGTCGAGGGTGAAGCCACACGAGCATGTGAGGCGTGCCGTTTTAGGCGTATCTGCTGCCGGGGGCGATGGTTCGGGAATCGGGGGAAGGTTTAACACGTGTTCTAAACCTTCTTTCTTGATCACCTCCGGGTTTTGTGAGCACTCTTCACAGAGCGCGATCTTCTTAAGATTTTTGCCCGACACCTGTGAGAGAAAGATTGTAGCAGGGCTCTGGCAATAGTCGCAGTTCATTCTACGAATATACATGCATTAAGGAGTCCGTGAATTAAAAATACGGGGAAAATGAGATGTTCGATCGAGTATCTATTGAGCCGTATCTAGAAAAACTTAAACATAAAGCTTTCCTAATATAAAAATTTTGTTAATTTTTAAGCTTAGGCGAGCTTTTCGATAAAAAATTTTATTATGAACTACGGAGCATCACAAACGAGTAATACAACAAGTCAGGCGGCAGACGCCGAGAGACTGGCGGATTTTATTTTATTCACTCAGCGCTCATGTATCCTGAACCTCTCAGCCGAGCTGAATAAGGAGAAGCTATCTTTCCCGCAGTTCTTCTTACTCGCCTACCTCTCTAGCGAGGAGTTCTTAGCAATGTCAGATATCGCTAATAAGATGGGGCATTCTACTGCTGCAGCGACAGGTTTAGTTGACCGTATGGAGAAGCTAGGCTTCGTAGAGAGAAAGCAAGCTGCTGATGACCGTCGTAAGATCATGGTACGTATCACAGACTCTGGGGTAGAGATGGTTGCTAAAATGCGTAAGGAGATCGCTCACAATATCTCACACATCATGTCTGAGATGGATGCCGAGGAGGCAGAAACAGTCGCGGGAGCAAAACGCGTACTTGATAATAGACTCTAATTCTGCACACTCTGTTGCAGAGATGGTAGAGGATAATTCATTTTTGAGCCCGCTTGTCCAAGCGGGCTTTCGCGTATCATGGGTGAACCGTATTCTAGAGGTGGACACTCATGTCGACCGGGCGGAGGCTGTGGGTCGGTTGATGCCATATCACGAACAAGCTGTCAGAGAGATGGGTGGTTCGGTAGAGCGGTTCTGGCTCTGTGAGCAGACTCATAGTGCACTCGTTGTTCCTGTCTCGGGGGGGAGAGGTGAATCGCCAGTTGCTGAGGCGGATGGCCTCTGTACGAATGATCCATCGGTAGTACTCGGGGTGCATGTCGCAGACTGCGGCGCACTCTACATTGCAGACCCTGTGAATCAAGCGGTGGCGGTAGTGCACTCGGGGAAAGTCGGTACAGAGAAGAATATCATGGCTGCTGCGATAGATCGGATGCAGGAGGAGTACGGTAGCGACCCTTCTGAATTAATTGTGGTTTTGGCCCCATGTATTCGCCCTCCGGCTTACGAAGTCGACTTTGCGGCGGAGATTAAGAAGCAGGCGATCGCAGTAGGGATCACGGAGGCGCACTACCATGATTGTGGTATTTGTACCACCTCAGCACCTGAGACTTATTACTCCTATCGATTAGAACAAGGTAAGACTGGTCGTATGATCGCTCTTATAGCACTCTCATCATCATGAAGGTTACAGCTCCAGCTAAGATTAATTTATCGCTCCAGATTAAGGGAAAGCGTGAAGATGGTTTCCATGAACTCGAGACCGTCATGGTGCCTCTTCCCGGACTAGCTGATACCTTGACCTTTACCCCTGCGGAGGCCTTTAGCTTCTGCTGTGATCAAGAGGGGGTGCCTACTGATGAGACGAATCTGGTTGTAAAAGCGGTGCGAGGTTTCGAACAAGTTTCTGGATTAGAGGTGAGACAACACATTTTATTGGAGAAGGTTGTGCCTCATGGGGCGGGCTTGGGAGGAGGGAGTAGTGATGCGGCTTCGACTTTGTTAGCG
>WTJZ01000095.1 GCA_011524615.1 Akkermansiaceae bacterium
GAAGATCTTGCCATGATCTATTTCATAAAGAAAGCTGGAAAATCACAGACTGAAATTGCTGAAGAAATCGGCTTTACTCAGCCGACCATCTACAAACAAGCCCAGAGGTTGACATCTCATAGACAGGAACAGAAGCGTAAACGCTCCCGAGTTATCACACCTGAACTTGCTGTAGAGATTGAGCAGCGCCTCAGAAAGAAGCACAGTCCAGAGCAAATCAGTCTCTATCTAACAACTGTAAGCTATGAGTCGATCTACCGCTACATCATCGAAGATCGCGTTAAGGGAGGCACCCTGTATCAAGAACTCAGGATCAACAGCAAGAGGAGATATAGAAGGCGAGTGGGCACTAGAAGGAGTAAAATCCCCAACAGAACAGGGATTGAGGAGCGCGCTAAGGTTAAACACTTCGCTAATGGCAAGTTAGGAGATCCTTATGCTTCCGCACGGTCTTCTGGGTCCATTGGTTCGCGTTTGGCGATGCCACGGAGGAGGTAGCCAAAGATGTCTGCACCTGTGAGGATACGTTTCTCCGTGTCTGTCCAGTAGAGGATGACGTCTTGGTCGATGACATTATCCTTATAATCATCGGCTTCTACGACGAACTGGTCTAGTACGGTGTCGAGGGTGGCCTGAGGGTTATAGGTGAGGATTGGAGGGTAGCTGAAGCGGTTGAGGTTCGAGTCCTCACCATTGAGAGCGTAGCGTGCGAGGAATTGAGTGGTGTCGAGCACGGAGTAAGGAGCACCGTCTTTGTTGATAATGATACGGTACATGGATGGCTTAGACTCGAGGCTCTGGAGGAGGGCGACACCGGCGTCTGAGTCTAGGTCTGGGTAGACAGGTTCCCCGTCATCATCGCTAGGGAACTCGAGGATCGTTTCTGGGCGGACGAGACTTCCTTCGATGGCGATCTTCTTGTCATCGAGAGAGAGGAAGTTGAGGGCGCCTTTACCTTCGTTTTCGCTGATCTCAGTTTCATCATCTTCGATGTGCTTGCGCAGGATGATCTCGATGTCGCGCTCTCGGAAGAAGGAGGGACCCTCTGGGCCGATCCACCAATCGAGGAACATGGCACAGGGCTTAGCGATAGGGAAGAGGATGAGTTGGTAGAACTTGATTGCCGGGATGAGCTTGGCACCCACGGTGAGGGCATTACGAGAGAAGTACGCTTGAGGAATGATTTCCCCGAAGAAGGTGATGCCAACAGTAGAGAAGATGAAGCCTCCAATACCCGCGAGAGCGTTCTCTGATAAGAGCGCTAGAAGGACATTGACTGAGACATTTCCCCACAGGATCGTACAGAGGAGGAGGTTAGAGTCGTTTCGGAGCTGGAGGATGGCGACGGCTTGCTTGTTACCCTTTTCGGCCTCGGCCTCTAGGCGGAGTCTACCGAGTGCGAAGAAGGCGAGATTAAGCCCTGAGAACATTGCCGACTGTGTGAGACAGATGACAATTCCAATCCAAGTATAAATAGTTTCCATAATGAGTGCGCCTATCGAGTGATGATACAGGAGGTGATTGGCGCCAAAGTTCAATTACTCTTTAGAGAGATCTAGAGGTTTAGCAATCATATTTCTCTAATTCTCCTTAAAACTCGCAAGAGATGATCTGAATAGGGAGGAAAGGAATGATACGAGTATGGAATCCCGCCGGAGGGGGATAAAAAAAGCCCACTCATGAAGATGAGTGGGCTGATTATTGCAAGGGAGAGCCTAGATGGTGACAGTTCCTGTGAAGGTGAAGTCAGCAGGTCCCTTGAGGGTCACGTCGGTGAAGGCGTTCTCCGCTGCAGGGGTAAATCCGATCTCTAGCGTATCACCGCCCTTAACATCGACCTTGATCGGTGATCCTACACCGTCTAGGAGGTTATGAATCAGAGCACATGCAGTCATGCCTGTGCCGCAGGCGAGTGTCTCGTCCTCTACACCACGCTCGTAGGTGCGGATCGCGATGTGTTGATCTCCGATTACTTTAGCGAAGTTCACGTTAGTCCCCGCAGGTGCGAAGTGGCTATGCTCACGGATCTCACGACCATACTTGATCACATCTAGGTTCTCTAGATCCTCAACGAAGACGACAACATGTGGCACTCCAGTATTGATCACATCTACGCGACCGATGCCCTCAATGCCGAGATCAACGTCTAACTCGAGGTCGAACGGTTCAGCCATAGCGATCTCGACGAGATCTCCATCGAACTTAGCCTCTAGAGTACCCACGATGGTCTCGAATGAAATCTTCTCTGGCGTTCCGTCAGAGAGACGCTGTGCGAAGCGGCCGTAGCAACGCGCGCCGTTACCACACATTTCTGCTTCTCCGCCATCTGCATTGTAGTAGCGGTACTTGTAATCTGCTCCTTGCTCCGCAGGTTCGACCGCTAGGAGGCCATCTGCACCTACACCACGGTGACGATCACAGAGAGCAGCGATTTGCTCCTTAGTGAGATTGATAGAGAGGTCACGATTATCGAGTACGACGAAGTCGTTACCCGCGCCATTCATTTTTGTGAAGTTTAAGGTCATGAGAAAGAAAAAAGGAGTTTAGACTGATTTAGCGGCATTAATGAGAGGCTGAGTGTAGTCCACGACAGCCTTAACCGCGTTCTCAGGTTGGGTTTCGATCTGCTTCACGATGGCAGAGCCGACGACAACGCCGTCTGCGTTCTTAGCGACTTGAGCAGCATCATCTGGCGTGGTGATCCCGAATCCAACACATACTGGGGTATCAGTGTGCGCCTTGATACGGGCAACGGTATCAGCAACGGCTGCGGATGGGCCTCCATGAGCACCGGTAACGCCTGTACGCGAGAGCGCGTAGATGAAGCCTTCACTCTGCTTAGCTAAGAATTCTACACGGTCATCTGGGGTGGTCGGAGCGATGAGAGTGATGTTCTTGAGATCGGACTGCTTACAGAGTTCTTCATTGAGCTTGGCCTCGTCAGGTGGGAGGTCGAGTAAGAGGAGTCCGTCGATGCCAGCTTCTGCCGCGTCCTTGAGGAACTGCTCATAGCCGTATGTGTAGATCGGGTTCAGATAGGTGAAGAGGACGATCGGAGTCTGGTGCGACTTGCGGAACTCGGCGACGAGCTCGAGGACTCGAGGGGTAGTCATGCCCGCCTTGAGCGCTCGATCCGCAGCCATTTGGTTCACGATACCATCGGCAAGAGGGTCTGAGAAGGGAACCCCAAGCTCAATAATGTCTGCGCCTGCATCTGCGAGTCCCTTGATCACATCGAGTGAGGTGTCAAAGTTAGGGTCTCCAGCACAGACATAGGCTACGAATGCTTTGCTCTGTTGCTCTTGGAGCGACTGAAAGGTTGCGTCGATTCGGTTCATAGCACAGCTCTAAACCACAGTTACGAGCATGACAAATCATTTGTGAGTAAATGGGGCATTCTGTAACGGAGAGAGAATGCGTCTGATTATGGAGTTAGGGTATGCAGTAGAGGTTGCGTGAATGAGTAATTTTTATTTGATGGTATTTGACTAAGCTGTGCGCATTCTATACGGGGAGTGCGAATATGATTGGTAAGATTCGTACGATTTCGCCTGTGGTGGTCCTCTTGCTCTCAGTGGTGATACAGAATGTAGGGTGGTCAAAGGTGAGTAAGACCACGATACGGCAGAGAGAAGAACAGAGGGATAGAGCTTATAATCTATTGATGGCGAAGTCGTGGGATGAGTTAGAGGGCTTCTTTGATAGTATCAGAGGGGAGCAGCATCGCATCTGTAATGGGGAGACGAAGATCTCTTGGGCCTTTAGAGGGATTACACCTGTGGCATATCTGGAACATGAGCAACCCGATGAAGAGTGGATGGCATGGTACGAGAGGATTGAGGAGTGGGGAAAAGCGCGACCAGGTAGTAAGATGGTTCCGATCGCGAAGATGAACTTTTGGATAGACTATGCGTGGAAGGCGAGGGGCAATGGGTATTCACATACTGTTAGTGAAGAGGGATGGGAACTGTTCGGTGAGAGGCTGGAAAAGGCGGAGAAGGTTTTTCTACAGTCTGCGCCTAAGGAGGGGGCCTATGCGTGCCCCTTGTTCTACAAGAGCGGGCAGAATCTAGCATTAGTCATAGGCTGGGATGAGCAGCAAATCCTAGAGAGGGTCACCTTGCCTTTTGTTCAGCATTATCCATGGGCGGGTAGCATTCTCAGGGATGGGTATGGACGATACTTGCCTAAGTGGGGTGGGCGACCTGATTCATTGGCGCGTTACGTAGAGCGCACGACTCAGCTGATGCCCGAGAAGTATAAGGCTGATTATTATGTCAGATGCATGCATCGCTTCTTCGCTTATAAGGAGAATTTGATTACACGTGAGGAGATCGATCTCGAGCTCTATTACGAGGGGGTAGTGGATCAGTTAAAGAAGTATCCTAAGGAGTATCGCATGTTGATGGATGCCTTAGAGTTTTCTGCGACTTACCTAAACAATGATGAGCTAGCCACGTTAGATAACCGGTTGAAAAAAGCGTGTCCGATAGCCTACATGCACGCCAACACCAAGACGGGTTATCTCAAAGCACTAAAGGCTTCATATAAAAGTAAGGGAGTACTAGAGTGTGTGGATACTTACATACCCCGAGGGGCGAATGAGAAGAACTTTGTCTACTGCTCTGCACACCTAGCGCAAGATGATGTCACGGCGCTGTGTGTATCGAGTTCTGGAGTCATATTGGTACGGGGAACGGAGAATCACGTGATTGCGAGACAGGATCGATATAAAGGATTGAAGGCTCATGCGTGTCATTGGAATCAGAAGGGGGATCAGTTGTGTGTCGCGTATTCGGCTATGAGCGGTAGCGAAGGAATGGTGATTGTCTATGATTGGCAAGACGGTAGGCTCTCTGAGTCGTGTAAGATAGAGATGCCAAGATATCATTGTATGTCGGTTCGCTTTCGGGAAGGAGATGCGGGGTGCTATCTCTTAGCGGCAGATCCGGGAGGGAAGAAGTTTATGAAACTTCTATACTGCGACTTTGAGCATAAGAAGGTTTCCGAGCTCTATCATAGTGTGTCGAAGAGGAATCGATCGGACCTCCATTACGCTGAAGGGAGAGTGATCTTTGGCTCGGATCAACTCTACGTGTACGATGAGCAGACGCAGAGGGTCTCAATGCTATTGCCAATAGAGAATGGGAAGAGAATGTATGACTTTCAGCTATTTGATCGTAATAAGCACTGTGTTGTCCTGTTGAAGAATGAGGATAACTCCTCCTCTCTTTGTCTCTATCGGACTGCGGACTGGAGCCTGATTAAGAAGATGCCTTTCTCTGTTAATGTGAGTTGGTCTCGCTATGAGAAGTTTATCGAAGTGGTTCCGACGCCGGACCAGTCTCGATGGACGATTATTTCAACAGGATATCGCAATGGCGTATCTCAGTGGTCTCTGCAGCTAGGGGATCAACCATCGATCTCGCTAGAGGGTTATGAGATTACCAATGCTTACATGATCAAGTCTCTCCAGGTGACGCGTCCTCATTTAGGTGAGTTTATCGTAGGTCAGGAGAACGGAATGTGTTCCGTCTGGAAGTGTTCACTCTAGGAATAGATTGAGCAGTCGCGAGTACGTCAGGAGAGAGATGATGGAGACGGCGAAAGAAATGTGACATTGGTCTTTGCATGTTGGTGTGGATTTGGCAGAAGTGAGCACTATGTCAGATTTTGGAACCAAGTTAATGGACGATATTAAGACCGCGATGAAGGCTAAGGATCAGGTGGCACTGACGACGCTGCGTGCTCTTAAGTCTGCGATCAAGAATGCTGCAATCGAAAAGGGTGGTGCAGATGCAGTACTGGACGATGCGGAATCAATGGCTGTGATCCGTAAGCAAATCAAGCAACGTCAAGACTCGATCACTCAGTTCGAGGGGGCGGGGCGCCCTGAACTCGCTGAGGGCGAGAAGGCTGAGATCGTGGTACTAGAGAAGTATCTCCCAACACCTCTTACTCAGGAAGAGATCGAGGCAATCGTGGCGGCAGCAATCTCAGAGACAGGCGCATCATCTAAGGCAGATATGGGCAAGGTCATGAAGCTCGCTCAGGAAAAAGCAGAAGGTCGTGCAGATGGCAAGGTCCTCTCAGGGCTCGTTGCAAAAGCTCTTGCGTAAGTAAGAGTGTCTCTGTGAAGAGACAAATTAGCCCCCTCTCATCGTTAGACGGTGTGAGGGTTTTTTTATGGAAGGTGAGTTGCTGAGGCGACAAGGTAGTAAAAATGTTTTTTCAAGACAGCAGGGAGAGGGTAGAGTGAGGAATGGATAGAAGGGATACGAGTTATACTCTGATACGTCGTGCAATGGATCTGGATGATATGGATGCATGGCGCGAGTTGGAGGAGACGTATCGAGGGTTTATCCTGCACGTGTTAAGTGAGTTCGAGCTCAAGGACGTGGATAGGGATGACATCACGCAGAACTGCATGATCAAGCTGAGCCAGAATCTGCGAAAGTATGACCAGACGATCGGCCGCTTTAGGACGTGGTTATCTTGTCTCATCAGAAATGAGAGTATCAGCTTCTTTCGCAAGACGTATAACCATGACAATAAGCTGAAGGTCTATGGTGGGCAACTCGAGATCTTGTCTACAGAGAAGGCTGCAGAGGTAGAGATGCAGATCGAGGATGAATGGCAGTCGTATCTCGTGTCGCGTGCGATCGAGCACGTGAGGGAGTCCTTCCAAGGGTGTGCTGTAGATGCCTTTGTGATGGGGCTTAATGGGGCCAGTGTAGAGGAGATCTGTAAGGCTTATTCATTGACGGAAGGCTCGGTTTATAGTCTCCGTAGAAGAGTGAAGAGGCAGGTGACACTGGAGATTCAACGCCTAATCGAACAGTATGAGTGGTAGACAGGTAGCAGATAAGTCAGTACTGAAGTCACTCTATCTAGATGCGATTGAGGGAGGCGTGACGAGTGGCGCGTGCCCATCATATCAGGAATTACAAGAGTCAGGGCCGCAGTATGTGGAAGAGGAGTTGATCGGAACAGGGGCGATCAAGGAGGTCTACTCAGTCTATGATCAGAAGACAAAGCGCCGCGTGGCCTTGGCGCGATTAAAGGATGATCTGGGAGAAGGGTTTTATGATGCCTTTATTCATGAGGCGTGGCTAACGTCTTCGCTGAAGCATCCTAATATAATCAAAGTTCACGCGATCGATATCGGTGAGGATGGGCGCCCCTACTTTACGATGGACCTGAAGGCGAACCGTACGCTGGAAGGGGTAGCGGAGCTGGATGTCTATGATCGGTTAGAGCTCTTCCTCGTGATATGCCGTACGATGGAGTATGCGCATAATCGAGGAGTTCTACATCTCGATCTGAAGCCGGCTAATATTCAATACGATGACTATGGTGAGACCTTGATCTGTGACTGGGGGCTTGGGAAGCTGACAGAGAGTCATCAGGAGTCCTACTTGAATGAATCGTCGTTGGTGACAATGATCGGGGAGGTCAAGGGTACGCCGGGATATATGTCGCCAGAACAGACGGAGAGTGGAGCGGATAAGGATGAGCGCTCTGATATATTCGCACTCGGAGCCATCTTATCTTACCTTATGATTGGAGAGGCTCCTTTTACAGGAACGAGTGAGCAGATCATCATGGCAACCTGTAATCAGGAGCGTGACTCCCTCTCTGACAGATTATCAGAGAAGGAGGTCGCTCCTGGAGTCATCGCTATTATCCTGAAGTGTCTGGAGCGAGATAAGGATGCTCGTTATCAGTCGGTAGGGATGCTGAGTGAAGATATAGGGCGTTATCTAAGAGGGTATGCTCCACTGGCGGAACATCCCTCATTATGGGTGGTTTTGTCACACTTTGCCCACCGTCATCGGGTAGCATTGATGAGTCTCATGGGGGGGCTACTGGTGCTGAGCACTCTGGTCTTCTTCTATTCTCGTAAGATCTCGGTACAGGAGAGTGAGTCGCGTCTCTTGACGACCCAGATTAATGAGATGCTCGGGGAGAGTGACTTGTTTGATCAGTTGATCGCAGAGACGATCGATGACTTCTTCATCAAGTTCTATGAGCGGGCGTATGAGATCTTATTAACGATGAAGACCTGTAGTGATGATGAGTTCCTGCAGCGTCACCATGAGGCTCTCCTGCTCCTTAATAAGGCCTACAAGATCGCTCCCGATAGCGGTTGGGTGAATATGCTGTTCATCCAATTTCATACCGTGTCACTCAACTTTGAGGAGGTATTGGAGTACCAGAATGTGACAAATAGTCGAACGGCTGGCCGTTTCCTCACGTTTGCGCGTGAGAATCTAGAGTTAGGTGCTACAGACGGTTCGCGGCCAGATTATGAAGAATTTAGGGATCTCTTCCATCAGGTGACACAGATTACGACATTAGAGGATAAGCTCTTTCTAGAGCTGATGCTGCGCTATCAGCGGTTATCTTCTTCTTATGAGGGGGATTATAATGAGTGTATCTTAGCCTTAACAGACTTCTATAATGAGGGCAGCGAGGAATACTATTCTCACTACAAAGAGGGGGAGATGGTGTTCTCTGTGAAGGGGGCGCTTGGGTTTGGGATGGATGCGGATGAGATCTCTTCCCTGAGTGGGTTATCATTACGAACTTTACGGATTGAGAAGGCTCGTTATGTGGATTGCTATGCGCTGAATGGCGCGGCAATCGAGGAACTGGATCTCAGTAAGGTTCCTTATCCACACTTTAGAAAGCCTATTGTGTTGCATGGGATTCGCCGAGTTTACCTTCCTCGTCATACTCCAGTAGGCTCTTATGTGATGCGTTCTATTAGTTCGGCTTCAGGAGCGGAAATCGACTTTATCAAGTAGCGCCTCGCCTTCCTGAACAGAGGGAGAGAAGCTTAGCGTAGCCACTTCTTAATATGATAGGGGGGTAATTCGTATTTGACGATGGAGGACTAAAAGGTATACGCGAGGGGAGAAAATTAGGTTATGGGAAATTCAGTGAAAAAAGACAGTTGGTTGGGGCAGGCACAGTTGCGTTATGTAGAAGAGGTGGCGTGGTGGAATGGGGTGGTCTCACGTCGAGATGTGATTGAGAAGTTTAGCTGTAGTGGGCAGCAGGCGAGTGCTATTCTGCAAGGGTATTTGGAGCTGAACTCAACCGCGTTGGAGTACTCTACCAGTGCGAGACGATACTTATCGAGTCCTAGGATGCAATGCATCTTCGAGTCGCCTAAGTTTGAGGAAGAGATAGAGAAAGAAGAGGATCTTTTGGGGCTCATTCAGCGTCCTGTGAAGCAGGTGAGTGAGGAGGTAAAGCGTCATCTCATCATGGCGATGCGGCATGATAGCTCTGTACAGATTGTTTACCAATCTCGCTCTGATCAGGAACCTCAAACTCGTGAAATTTACCCCAGAGCGTTCGGGTTTGATGGAGTACGCTATCATGTGCGTGCTTGGTGTGTGAAGCGGCAGGCATATCGAGACTTCTCTCTCCTGAGGATGAAGTCTGTGAGCTATCCAGATCAAGTAGCGAACTATGAGCTACCTGTGGATACTGAATGGGAGCAGTGGGTTGAGGTGAGAGTCATGATTAATCCAGATGCGAGTGAGGGCACCCAAATGGCTCTCGCCGAGGATTATAATCTCAGCTCTGTGCATGATGAGGTGGTGATTCGCTGTCGTCAAGCTATGGAAAAGTATGTCCTCTATAACCTAGGGATCGACTCAGAACTGTCAGGAGAAGGGTTCTTTAGATTGCTGGGGTAGGATTGATCATGAGGGGGGGCTAGATCGTGAGAATGTGGAAGTTTTTTTAAGATGAGCCGATGAGTAGAATACGGGATTGGCGATAGGTACAAGTATGGTTGGGTGTGAGTATACTATAAAAAATAAGTCAGAGTGACGTTTAGTGATAGATGATGGTGAGGTGTTTCGTATTGGTGTGGGAGTTATCGTTTTTGAATTTCATCTTCATTTTTTTGTATCTTAATTAGTCGTATTAAGTGTATTGTATTAGAGCTCTATGTATGGAGTGGTTATGTTTTGAATGCGCTTATTTTTGTTTTAGAGTTACTATTTGGTGTCTTTATTTATTTTGTATTCATGTAATTTGTACTTATTGTCATTTTGGCGGTTTGGGTGTTTTTTTGAGCTGAGGTGTAATTCAGTTTGGATAATCATGAACTACTAATGTTGGTGTGATTTGTATCAATCTGTAATATCTATGTTTTTGATGATTTTTATTGAATGGGTGGTGTGTGAAATGTTTTGATGTCCGCACTTTATGAGATCTGTACTACTTTGTTTTTTTGTGTTGTTGAGTCAGTTTCTGGTGGCGCCCTTGTATGGTGTCGAGATGACTATCAGCAACCCTTCGTTTGATCATACCAGCTTAAGTAATGGACGAATTACGAGAACTGTCCTCAATTGGTCCGTTACTGGAGGAACCACAAATTCTGACGTAGGTGTGTTCAATCCTAGAAATGAATATAACTCGGGAGTGTCGGGAGACAATGTTCTCTACATGGTGACCAATACGCGAGGGAAGAGGAACAATGTCGTACAGCAGACTGGTACTAATATGACTCCAGGTGTGACCTACACTCTCAAAGTAGATGTCGGGCATCGCCTCCGAGGTTCTCGCAGGAATTTCTCAGGGTATCAAGTGGCTCTCCTTTGTGGTAACAGAGTGGTGAGAGCCACGAGTAACCTCACTGCACCTGGGGCTCGAGGTACATTTGGAGAGGTGACAGTGTCCTATGAGGCTAAGGCTGGAGATACAGGACTAATTGGAATTCAGTTTGGTAGTGGTACGAATTCAGGTCCTGGAGCGGCAGTAGACTTTGACAATGTTCGATTATCGACAGACGAGGTAGCTGCAAGTAGAGAGATTACGTGGAGTGGTCGTAACGTAACGAGACCAAATCATCGGCACGTGCAGGATCCATCGTTTGAGCGTACGCGTCTCGATAATGGGCGTTCATATAAGACGTTTTGGAACTGGAATGTAAGAGGGAATACGAACAATTCTGACATAGCGATCTATAACCCTACCAATGAGTATTCACGCGGAGTGTCAGGCAACAACATTCTCTACATGGTCTCTAACACTCCAGGACGTAGACATAATCTGGTACAGCATTTGACTACTAGAATGACGCCGGGACAGACCTACAGATTGACGGTGGATGTCGGGCAAAGAGCCGCTGGGTCTCGTCAGGAGTTTGCAGGATATCAGATCTCTTTACTCTCGGGGAATCGGGTGGTGCGTCAGGTAGGTAATCTTACCCCACCGAGTGGAACACCAGGTACATTTGGTACAGTAGTTCTTGAGTATGTAGCGCGAGCATCGGATACGGGGGCAGTTGGGATACAGATCGGTTCTGGTACTAATGCAGGTCCAGGGGCGGCAGTAGACTTCGATAATGTCACATTAACCATCAATGGAACTTCATTTGGTGGGTCTCCTGGCGCTGTTGCACAGCAAGTGGCGTACACTGGGACGCCTAATGTTGCTCTACGTACTACTGGTAACAGTGTGCTCAATGTGAATCTCACAGACCGTCAAGTGGTACAGCGTTCATTGAATGGTAGTTATACAGAGGTGCCGTTTGAGGGAAGATGTCATCCATCTGCGCGTAGAATTCAAATCCTCGTCACAAACCGAGCGAACAACAGGAGGTCAGGTTGGGTTGACATCGCGATGGCGAGAGGTGGTAGGTACTCAGGAACTTATGATCTTCAACCTGGCTGGTATCAGGTGCGAATGAGAGCCTTAAATGCGAGTAATAGACAGATTCGTGCAATTACGGTGAACCGCCTTGGTGTTGGTGATGTCTTTATCTGTGCGGGACAGTCTAATTCTGCTAACTTTGGGCAAACTCGTCACACGGCGAACTACGATTCCGTCAGTTGGTGCAATGTGACGAACGGAACATGGAGTCACGCAACTGATATGCCGGGTAACCCATCGGCTAGCCCTGCGGCTGCGGGTCGCGGGTCATATTGGCCGATTCTAGGGGATTACATCGCGCAGAATAAGCGTATCCCAAGTGCGTTTGCAGTAGTAGGAGATGGAGGATCATCAGTACGTTCATGGAATCCTAATATCAGGCCACTAGACAACTACCCTAACCTACATACGGCGATTAGTTTGGTAAACCCGACAGGGTTCCGTGCGATTCTATGGCACCAAGGAGAAGCCGAGATTGGTCGTCGTACTCCTAATGCGAACTACGTGAGAGACCTCCAAACAGTGATCAATCAAACCCGTCTTGATGCAGGTTGGGAAGTGCCTTGGTATGTATCAAGAGTGCATATGGTCACGGCTCAAAATGAAGTAATTGCGTCTGATCGCAATGTCTTTGCTGGACCTGCTACAGATTCACTCACCATGGGTCGAGGAATGAGGTATGACCGGGTGCACTTCTCTTCCAGAGCATTACCTGTGGTTGCGGATATGTGGTTTAGATCGGTCTACGGAAATGCATCTACTGGGCGTGGTAATGGTTCGATTGCTCAGATTGGAGGAAGCGCGACCTTTGGGGGATCCGCTGGTACTGGAGGCGGTTCTAACCAAGGTGGTGGCAGTGTTATTCCTATTAGTACGCAATCAAGTACTCCTGGGGAGATTACCTTTAAACAACCGGTGTTAAGAATAGGTTATGCAGATGAGGACTATTCTTTCACTCTCGAAACTGAAGGCGGTACGGGGGCTTCCCCTACTTGGCAGGTATGGAGAGGAGGAGATGAACTACAGGCTGATGCAGATGGGTATTTTACCATCGTAAGTGGAATTAAATGTAAGCCTGTCGCTGGGCGTAAGTTAAGGTTTAGTGGTAAATATAACTCGACGGAGGAAGACCTGCGCTCTTATCGTTCAACTCCTATTCTCAGATTCTTTAAGCTCAAAATTACAGACCAGAACGGTAATGTAGGGGAGAAACAATTCTTTATCATTATTCGCTTCAGAGATGTTTATGATAGCACAAATATAGGAATAGCATACCTTTGGAATAGAGCGACTAGAAACGAAGCTGGAAGTAATGGTAATCTGGTGGCAGAAGTTTACCAAGGTTGGCCCAAGACTCAGGAAGTCTTTGAGAGAGCGGGAGTCACGCCTGAGATCAAGGTCTTTGGTTATACTACAGACTATGGAGCTGGTACGGGGACACCAGCAGCTTCTATCTTTGATGATATGATTAAGATTTGGGCAGGTGAAGAGGGGGAAGATATCGAATTTAGGAGATTGACCTACGATGGTAGTGGTGTGATTGGTCATGCCTATTATTCAGCACCAGTGCTCAGAAGTACGTTTGGCTGTAATCAGGCTCAGTTTGTATTTGATCGAAATGCTACAAGGAATTTCGGGTCGGAACCTCGCGGATTAGCTGGCTGGCGAGACTACTGGTTCGGCTTCTCAATCGTGGATTATAAGATGATCGATGAAAATATTGCAGCACACGAACTGGCACATAACTATGGATGCGTACATGAGGAACGATGGAAGGTAAATGACCGTAACTTCTCTGTCATGCGTTCGACTTGGAACAAAGACTACATTAAAAATTATCTATCCGACAAAAATTGGTACCAATCAAGTTCAGGCTGGATGGGTGATGATAATCAGAGTAACATTGACCACGTCTATTGGTATAAGTACCTCATGTCTACGAACTTAGATTAACAGTTGTTACCGATGCAGATTTCTCGGCTTGATCTTTCCCTGCTTGGCCTGTCTCTTGTATTCATTACACTGATTGGGTATCAGTTGATGTCTAGTCATACTATAAAGGATGATTTATCAAGCATAGAGTTATCTGCAACAATCAAGTCTGAGAGGCGCGGGAGTGTGGGGGCTGGTTCTTACCAGTTCGTCACTCAAGACTTAGCTCGGTTGAGCGAAGATCGTGATCAAATCTACCAAAGTAATCTAGAGCGGCGAAAGGATGATGAGGCTCATTTTTGGGAGTTATCGCCTCAACCTCTGCCTGAGACGATTTCGACCTCACATTTTGGTTGGACAGGTAAGAATCTGAAGGATAGCGCTTCACTCGAATTGGTGGCGAACAATTCTAATATGAAAGAGCGCTTGAAAGAAGAGAATACTTGGACGACGAAAAGGGAGTTGGTTTATGTTAAGGAGCCTTTTTTTGATGATGCTTATCAGGTGATTAGTGGGCAGAACGATACGCTAGAAGTGCCTGGACTAGATGGGGAAGTTTATAAAATTATCATCTCAGAAGATCAGCTCTATTTTGACAACCCTAGTGAAATGATGGGAGCATTTACGGGGCATCTAGAAGGGGATTCTGATGTCGCTGTTAATGTGGGCATGTGTGGCAAAACTTGGTCTGTTGAAATCCTCTTAGACGGTGATCATATGATAGATATCACTGGTCGCCCTGACATGGGAGGAGAATGGGTGATTACAGAGGTCGATAGAAGAAAGCTACAGGCGACAGAGGGGCCCTCGAAATGTATTGAAAACAGAGACCCTGACCAACTATCACGCCAACACTCTACTGATACGCAGCCTGCAGAGGTGGGTGATGTGAGGCCGGAGTAAGGGGGCGGTGTTCATAAATCCTTTTTCACAACATGACAAAATTCACTTATCCATTATTACTCATCTGTATTATTTCGGCAGGTTTGTTATATTATGTGTCTAAGCCTCTGGAGAAGGGAGATGCAGAGCTAGTGCAGGGGCGTGTGTCGGACGAATTTAAGTCACATATTGAGGCTTCTTACAGTGGCAATCTCTATACTCTCTTTAAAGATAAAGGTTTGTCTGATTTTAGCAAAGAGGAATTGATGGTCTTATTGGCATCACAGGATTCTCATTTATTGCGTGAGCTAGCGGAGAAGTTTGACGCACACTATACATTACAGCCTGAGGAGACAGTGAGCTTATTAGAGGGGTTAGCTGAGGGAGCGATTGCGCAGGGGCTCTGCAGTAATTTCCTGCTGTTTTCGTCACATGTGAACCAAGCACAGGAGCTCAATCAGATAGAGCTTAGCGTAGTTGGGAGTTGGTTGATGATGGATAGAGAGGCCTGTTATGAAGATTACGTCAAGAGTAAGAAGGAGGCAAAGCAGGCGCATCGACTCTCTCTCATGACTGCGGCGTATGTACAGGATCCATCTCTAGATTTAAGGGAGCTTTTGGAGTGGGGGGATACCTTAGGTGAGGATATAGGTATCTTAGCTCAGAAGTTGTCTGTGCATAGTACGGAAGAGTCTAGAGAGGTCGTTAATGCTTATTTCGAGCGTCATATTGAGCAGCCTCAAGTACAGGCTAGCCTGATGCTGTTGTTGAAGAAAACTCCTGAGCATTTGGCTGATAGTCAAATGGAGTGGCTCGCAACGGTAGACTTATCTCAGTGTAAGTTTGCGCCGCAGGTGGTCGGTTCCTTATTTTCTAGTATAGCACATAACAAGCCGCAACTTGTCGTCGATACTCTGAATGAAACAGACTATCTAGAAGCTTTTTTGTCAGAAGAGCAGAGAGAGAGTAGACTGGCGGACTTTTACTATCAGGAGTTTTATGATAATGTCTTGTTTAATTACATTCAGAATATCGCTAAGTATGAATTTGAGAATGCGAATTATGCATTGGATAATATTGTGAACCCTCATATTAGGAGGGCATCAGAAAAGCATATTGAGAAACTACGCCCATACTATGAACAGCACCAAAAGGTGTCGAGACACCAAGAGGCTCTGGGAAATGGTAGGTAATTCAGGTGTGGTGTTCTTAAGGGTGTCTTGACCTCGTTCATAATCGCCTATACGGAGAGGGGTATATGAAATCATACCGTTTGAATCGCTTGTTTAATCCCGCTTCGGGAAAGTGCTTAGACATTGCTGTTGATCATGGCTTTTTCCGTGAAGGGACTTTTCTCAAGGGCATCGAAAACATTGAGACGGCTGTCGAGACGCTGATCCATGCTGACCCAGATGCGATCCAGCTTACGGTGGGACAGGCTAAGCACCTCCAAGAAGTGCCTGGTAAGGATAAGCCTGCGCTGGTACTACGAACAGATACCGCAAATGTCTATAATGCGAACTTACCTCCTAACCTCTATTGTCACTTATTAGAGGAGGCGGTCTTGCAGGCGGTGCGTCTGGATGCGGTCTGTGTAGTCGTGAATCTCTTCCTGGTTCCTGATCACCCAGAGATTACAGAGTACTGCCTTAAGAATATTCTGAAGCTCAAGAAGGACTGCGATCACTATGGAATGCCGATGATGGTAGAGCCAATCGCATTCTCTCCAGATCCAGCGAAGGGTCACTACAGTGTCGATGGCGATGCTGATAAGATCATTCCACTCGTCCGCCAAGCAGTGGAGTTGGGTGCTGATTTAATCAAGGCGGACCCAACCGAGAATGCAGAAGAGTATCATAAGGTGATCGAGATAGCTGGGCGCGTACCTGTGCTCGCGAGAGGTGGCAGCAAGGGCGATGATCGAGTCGTCTTGCAGAAGACCCGTACCTTGCTAGATCAGGGCGCTAAGGGACTTGTCTATGGCCGTAATATCATTCACCATGAGAATCCAGCAGGAATGACGCAGGCTCTCATGGCGATGATCCATAACGATGCTAGTGTGGAGGAGGCATACTCCTTACTCCTCCCTTAAGTCGGCAATGAATGCCCCTGACTGAGGGGGGATTCATCATTGTGATCTACTCTGCTGTATCTAGGGAGTAGATCGTGCAATCTGTATAATGTTCGAGCCACGGGAGCGCTGAGGCGAGACCGGTCCAATAGGCGATCTCCCCGTATCCAGAATCGATGGCTCCATCTGGGGTGACTCCAGCATTGAGTACCCCAATGATGACCCATTTATTATCGATCTGGATGAGGGCTGGTCCGCCGCTGTCGCCTGCGGCTGTAATGGCTTCATACGTAGTTGGTCGCTCACTGCCCTTCGTGAGTGAGTTAGACTCAGGAGTGCCGTCATCAAAGTCCGCGAGAATGCGAGGTCCTTCTGCTTCCTTGGCATAGTGATCAAAGGTGTTTGTCCCCGCCAAGCGCCTTGCTGAGGGTTTCTTAGGGTAGAGGCCTCGAGACCCCAGACCTGATCGGCCATACCCTGTGAGGGTAATCTCTCGTCCTAGGAGGCTGGAGATATAACCGCAGACGGGGTAAGGTTCGATGTCGAGGACGGGGCGGTCTAAGCGGATCAGCGCTAGATCGGAGCCGTCTCCGTAGTCAGGGGCACCATCCTCTAATGTAGCCTTTGACCAAAAGTCATTGATGTAGCTCGCAATCTTTCTGGTCGTGAGTGGGTTATTAATGTCCGCTCCAAAGTATACAGTATCAGCGATGCCATCTTCCTTGATGATGTGACTCGCTGTGAGGATCGTCTGAGGGTCGATCAGTACACCTGAGGCCTTTGAGATATGCTGCCCACTGGCGCCTCGGTAGCCAATGGCAACTACGGCATCCAGCGGCTCAGCGAGTTTGATGCTCTGCTCTCTCCCTACCTTTTCAGAATAGACTACCGCAAAGAGGGGAGTCATCAGTAGGAGTGCAAGGGAGAGAAGTCGCATGGATTACTTACGGTTACGTGAGCGTACAGAGAATGGAATCGGAAGGCCGAGGCAGAT
>WTJZ01000117.1 GCA_011524615.1 Akkermansiaceae bacterium
TAGATTACTAGTCCACTGACACAAAAAAAACCGCGTTTAGCCAGAGCCAAACGCGGTCAAAAACAAGGAAACTGAGTTTACTTAATCGTCTGAATGTATGCGATGAGATCAAGCATCACAGACTCAGGAAGATTAGCAAAGTGACCAGGCATGAAGGAACGACCGTGAACAAGTACCTCTGTCGCAATCTGTTCTCTAGGAACAAATTCCTTCACTCCACCCATGAAGTACATCGTCACACCGAACTCATTACTCTGGCGACGAAGCCCTTCTAGGATCTCTCCACTCTTGGTAGTGATACGGTAAATCATGTATCCACCCTCTGCAGCTTCATCAGGCTTGATGATCGCAGTGAGAAGGTGCTTGATGTCACGGTTAGCCGATCCATCAAGAGATGGCCCGATGTTCTGACCTTGACCATTAACTTGGTGACACGCCATACAAGAGATGAAGGTCGCTTTACCCATATCAGCATTTCCGCCCTTCTCTTTATAGGCTTCATAATATTGCTCGATCTTCTTATCCCCCTCGAGATTCTTCTGGTGCTTCTTACCATACGCATGGCCACGGAGTTGGGCCGCATCTGGACGCTCAGGATAGAGACTCGCAATACGGAATCCGTCTAAGATCTCGAACTGGTTATAATGGATCTTCTTCTTCTCGAGTAAGCCATAGAGAAGGTCACCTCCATCTACAGTCTGAGCGAGAGATTGGATCACAGACTTTAATTCAGCCTCCGACTTACCTTCGATCATCACCAATAGTTGAGCTACTGGATCATAACCTTCTACCCCGTTGAGGGACTTCAATGCGAGTAAACGCTTGAACTGAGGAACTGATGTATCATTAGCAACTGAAGCAAGTACTTCATGAGACTCGTGGCGGTTCAGTGCGAGCAGGTCAATGAGCTGCCCATCAATCTTATCCACCGAGAGGGTCTTAGCGTATGCGAGGATCTCCGCATTAATTACAGGTGCCTTGTACGCATCGACAGCCTTGAATGCGAGTGCTCGATCCGCTGCATCACCAGACGCCATGAGCATCTTAAGTGCTGGAGTAAGTGCTCTGAAGAGATTCTTAGAAGTAAGGCGTGGCTGAACCTCAAGTGCAAGCTCTACGAACTCCTTCTTATTAATCTCGGAAGCAAGCAGCTCCAACATACCATCTGTCGCCATGAACTCCTGCGCTCCGATCAGAGTCTGAGCGTCGAGCTTACGAGTAGCAGGGTCCCACGTTTTAGCAAATGCGCGGAACTTCGCTTCATTACCAAGAGCTTGTGATGCCCAGTCGATGTTACTCACTGGGAGTGCATCCGCCGCAGGAGAGAAGATAAACTGCTCTAACTCATCAGGGTAGTTCTCGAGAGCCTTACGAGCGAGGAAGCGCTCAAAATTTTGCTCATATCCACCACCGTAGACGTTTGGTTTCGCCGGCTTACATGCTTCTACGAGGATTTTGATCGAATCTTGGTTAGCAGCTCCTACCTCTTCTAGTGTACGGAGGACTTGGTCTCTGATCATGTAGTGCTCATCGTTCGCTAATGGCTTAAGGAGAGCTACTACTGTCTCAATTGCAGGCTTAAGAGTACCGAGTGAACGAACCGCCTCACGCTTCACGTTCATGTGCGCGTCTTTCGTAAGCTGTTGGATCACTGATGAATCAAATGATCCAAGGCTCTCTAGTGACCAAATCGCATGAATACGAGTAGAGACAGAGAGCGACGTATCAAGCGCCATCGCTTGTAGTGATGGGATGATCTCCTTCACCTGGCGATCCGCGATCTGGTGCCATGCGGCACGCTTCTCCCAGAGGATGTCTGACTTAAGGTGCTCTAGGAGAGCAACATTTGATGCCTTCTGTACGTTAGGGATCTTACGACCGATTTGGCTCTTATGGCGGACTCTCCAGATACGGCCGTGAGCCTTATCACGATCAGGGTGGTCACGTTGGATCTCATTGTGTGAGATGATCTTGTTATACCAGTCAACAATGTAGAGACAGCCGTCAGGACCGAACTCAATGTTTACTGGACGGAACCATTCGTCTTCACACTTGAGGAAGTCTTCATGGTGTTCTGATCTTACAGCACCTGTTGCATCACGCTCAGCAATCACACAGTTAATCGTATTCGTAATAGGGTTCGCAACAAAGGCGTACTGCTGCCACTTCTCTGGGAATCCTTTGCTCCCATTCTCGTCATAAGTAACACCAGATAGTCCAGTACCACCTACACGGAACTTGTGCAGATGCGGTGCAAAGGTCTGATAGTCACGAATCTTTTCATTACCAAGCCCTTGGTATGCTGAGTATGGCTCGAATGGGAATACAGAGTAACCCATATCATTCGCCTCACCTGCCCACCATTGGCCGTTTTCTTTGAGATGGAAACCCCAAATGTTGTTAATACCACAGTTACGAACCTGGATCTGAGTACCATCAAGAGAGAATCGAGCGATCTTACTCCAGATAATGCGTTCCGTGTTACCGGACTTCACTGCAGTCACTTCCCCTGCATTGAGTGCTCCGTGTGAGAAATGTACCCATCCACCAGGACCACGTACTAGGGTATGAGCCATCGTGTGTGAGTCATTGATACCGAAACCGGTTAACACCTGTTCATGCTTGTCAGCCTTACCGTCGCCATCAGTATCCTCCATGAAGAGCATGTCAGAACCGTGTGCGATGTAGACCCCATTCTTATATGGTAGAATACTCTGAGGAAGTGCAAGGCCCTCAGCGAATGCCGGAATCGTACCTTCCACAGGCTTTGTCAGATCATCAATGACGAGTACCTTATCCGTACCACGCTCCTTGAGTTGATAGAGGTTCTTAATTTTGGTGTACTCTGGGAAGCGTCGTTCTACTTCCTCAGGATTCTGCTTAATGAGCTCGATTAACTCGAACCAAGGGACATTATCAATGGCATCCAAAGGATACATCTCTGCCGTCTGTGTCCAGAGTCTACCAGCATCATCGAACGCGATATCAATTGGGTTAATTAATCCGTTCTCCTCAGAGGCTACCAATTCCACTACGAATCCTTCTGGCACCTTGAACTTCGCTTGTTCAGCTTCAGGTGAGAAGACATCCGTCCTATCCGAGATCCCCTTGATCCCGGCAAACGCTCCCCCGACCGAAATCTGAGCAGCTAGTAACGATACTAATAATTTGTTCATACTGTTTAAAAATTATAACTCCTTAATGAATATATTGCAAATTTGAAATTTAGCAGTTCCTCCGCAGTGTAATTGCAGTGCGAAAGGTCCCTTAGCTGGGATACTCTTATTTAATTCCAGAAAGTCTGATACGAGAACATCATCGATGTAGAGTTGGTGACGGTTCCCCTTACAAACGATCTTGTATGTATGCCACCCATAGTGATCAAACCCTTTAGAATAGAGCGTTTCACGATCTCCACGGCAGAGTAATGCACGACGGTTCTCGTCATAAATATTCCCCCAATATTTATCTCCGATATCAGCCTGGTATCCTACCGACAGCATGAGGTCCTCGTTAGGATGCTTAATAATTGGAGAACGGTATTGAATCCCACCGTTAATAAATCCATTCTTAGGATCACCATTGAGCCTAAATTTACACGAAAACTCGAAGTCTCCGTATTCCTTCTCAGATGCGAGATAAATGTTCTCAGGAAGCCTTTCATCGCCGTTAGAAGCCTCAATGATGCCGTCCTTAACGGACCAATATTTAGCGTTCCGCTCATTCAAAGCCTTCCATCCTTGGAGAGTCTCCCCGTCGAAAAGACTCACCGGCTCAGAGTCCGCTAAGCCTCCCTGCATACATAGCAATGATGCTAAAAAAATTAAGGTTTTTTTCATAAAATAGATATTTGTGTAATTAGTGTTCTACTCACATTAGAAATTTTAAACAAAAGAATCATCAAGACCAATATGAGCATTTGCTAATGTAAGTACCAATATTACGCCTACACAACCTGTTTCTTTCACCACAAACATATTCAAAAAACACATCACAATAAAGAAATCGGGCTCTTATAGGCCATATTATACGCATAAATGATTTAAGTGATCCCAAACCGTTCAAGTTAAGTACTAGTGAGCGTAGTTGATAAAAAGTAGCTTGGCACACTATCATCCTAGCTGCTTGAATAGTCTCAATAATGATTCCATCACTAAATGCTAGTGGACGACATAAACACCCAGCCTCACTACAAAACAGTAGTGTCCCCTCGAGTAGTGACTTTGTACCTATGACCTCCATGTTACCAAGTATTGTAGAATCGATTATTTTTCAATTGACGGTTATAAGTATGCTTCGACTCTCACTCTTCGGACAGGAAATCTAAATTTACTGTAATCAAAGACAAATACCTCTCAACATAAGCGAGAGAAGGGGGCATATTTTATCTAGATAGCCCTTCGTCTTATCGACGACCTCTGGTACTAGTGAACTCTTTTGGCAGATCGCTTGTGTGTAAGTATTTGTACACCTCTTCTACAGAATCCTTTCCATACTTATTCTTCCGGGGAAGTCTCAATACTTTTAAGGTCTTGGATTGGATCGTGTCGTGTGCTTTTACGAAGTTCACCTTTACGAGGTCAACTCGTTCAAACATCGTATGATCTAACATGACTAGGTTAAAGTGAGAGGGCGACTCGAGAGCAAAGTTCTGCAATGCGAGATAAGAGAGTAATGGACGATAGTGCACGGAAAGAGAACTATAAGCATTGAACGGGGCCTCCGAGTAGACCCTAAGACTCGATTTATTTTCATCATAGTCAACAGAGAACGCTTTATTATCCTTAGAGTTAATTCGACGAATCAAGCTCAACGCGACATCAGTATAACCGTCCTTATCTTTTCTCACTCCCCAGTCAAAACGTAAGACTGATTCATAGTTTTGGATATTCCCCTTATTATTCGACTCTGCGTAGTTGAAGAGTTCTTCCAACTGTTGAAGAGAAGGTCGCACTTTATTGTCATACGCAAAGTCTGGAAACTGCGATGCGACATCATACATATGTTGTACTACCCAACTGCTAGAAATATTCTCACGTGTCAAAATTTCAGAAAAGTTCAACATGATGAAGTTCACATGGACCCATTTTTCAAACGTTGTGTTATTTGAAGGACGTAGCTTTAACGACTTATCTAATAATAGGGAGGCCTCCAGCAGAGGCCCAACCGGGTCGTTATTCATACTATACTCCGCTACTCCTAGACTTTCGCGAATCGCTTGAATCGCGACCCCGCTCAACTTATCAGCTAAGTTGTCTCGAGATTCTAACACCGCATTTTCGAACACTTGGTACTCCGTGTTCAATTCCCTCATCTGTACCATCAACTCATTCTTATCTCTCTGAGCACTCGCGACTTCCTGAGTTTGCCTCTTATGCCTGACTACCGATACGAGAGAAACGACACTTACACTCAGGATCAAGGCTAGTGTCATCCATGCCATTCTCTGATGCCTAAGGATAAATCTAAGCCCTCTCGCTATGAATGTTGTTCGCTCAACCGTAATGGTGAACCCATCTAGATACCTAGCCACATCTTGCCTCAACTCCAGCACAGACTGGTAACGATCCTGTGGCAATACGTGCAGTGCCTGCTCACAGACACTATACAAACGCTCGTCTATACCATCTACAGTCTGAATGAGCCCGCAGACAGTCTGTCTGAAGACCTCCTCCTTTTCCTGTCCACGAAAGGGCGCTTCACCAGTCAAAATAAAGAAGAGCACAGCTCCCAGAGAAAACACATCTGTTCTCTCATCCTTCTCCTCATTTAACACCTGCTCAGGGGCCATATAACCAGGAGTCCCCCTCACCTCTCCATAGAGAGTATTAAATGCCCCTGTCGTATCGCTCAACCGACCAGTCAACTCATCACTATCCGACACCCTCTTACCAAGTCCCCAGTCACACACGACAACCTCACCAAAGTGATCGCACTGAATGTTCTCAGGCTTAATATCTAAGTGAAGAATCCCCTTGGAATGCGCAAACGACAACGCATCACATACTCGTAAGAAGGCCTCCAACTTAGATCGTAAGTCAGGAGTCGAATGTGTAAAATGACGCAGATCACTATTGGACCTTAAGTCCATTGTAAAGAATGGGCGCTTCGTTACAGGGTCCAGATTGACCTCGTATGTCTTAATAATGTTCGGGTGTGTTAACCCTGTGGTTAACCAAGCCTCATGAATAAATGCGTCAAAGAACTCCTTCCCCAACTCAGGTTTGAGTTGAGCATAAGCCACATAACGATTGGATCGCTCGTCAAAGCATTTGGAAACCTGTTTTAACGCTCCTACACCAATCAATTCATGCCCAGAATACGCTTCTTGTGAATGTAGTAGATGACCATAACTAGGACTGTACTCGGAGAGAGACTCCTCGCTATCATCCATCAGCTCCTGATAAATTTGCCAAAGATTCTCATCTCTTACATCCTCTTCATCCATGGTTCTTATTGAGGCTCTAGCTCTTGCTTTAAGAACGAAATCTCTATCATGAGACTCCTTTTAACTCTCTGTTTATACTTGTATACACTTGCCTCAGAGAGACCGGTCTGCGCGATAATCTCATTAGTACTCAGACCATCCAAGCCCAATTCAAAAACCTCGACCGCCTGCCCTCGATACTTTTCCTTAACCCGATCCATAGCCAAACGCATCAAATACAGTTCCCATTGCTTGGTGAAGTATGTGTCGATCTCATTCTCAGGCTGACTATATATTCCAGCATTGAGTTCATATGCCTCCGCCTTTCTCTCCTCGGACATACGCTTACGGTAATGCATTTGAATTGTAGAGCGTACGAGATGAGAAAACCAAACGCGAAAACGTCCTTTATTGCGATTATACTTTTTGAGATCTCTAACTAGATTCGCCATTACTTGTTGACGTAAATCATCAAGCTCATTTTCATTGATCTGAGACTTTCTCAATAAGTAATAGATAAACTTATCATATGAGGAAACCATTCTATCCCAAGCCTCCCTATCATCATAATCCAAGGCTCTCGCTAATAACGAGTAACTAGTCTCATGTGCATCATCCATAGCTGCCTTAAGATGCCCATAAGACAGCTCTTCTTTCAAGAATAATCATCCTCTATGCGTCTGGAGGATATGATACCGATGTCTTAACGCCCCCCCTTAGACATCGCAGGCCCTCTCCAACTTGTGCGTTGATCTTGCCCCTTCACTCTAGAATCACCGAGTTCCTCTCGAGTCTGAGTTGCTAGACTCATCAATTCCTGAACTACATCAGGGTGTTGCTGAGCCACATTCTTCTTTTCATAGAGATCTGTCTCTAAATTCACCAAGAACGGCTCCTCTAATTCGTAGAAGTAATGACTACCGTTTGCGCCTTGTCCCCAATAAGGTTGATCCTTTTTCGTTCGAGGTAAATGTAACTTCCACTTTCCCTTACGAATCGCCTGCAAGTTCTGTCCGTTGTAGTAATAGAGATGTTCATGAGGAGAGACGCGCTTGCCTTCAAACACGATATTACTAATATCAAAGCCATCTAACTTTCGGTCATCTGGTAGCGCTACTCCCGCTAATTCACAGAATAATGGCAGCAAGTCCATACTGCTGATCGTCGTATCAGTGATGCGCCCAGCCTCAATCATCTTAGGCCAACGGAAGAGACAGGGAATACGGTGCCCACCCTCCATCGTAGTAAATTTGCGACCAGAGAGGTGTTCGATTGGTCTTGGCCCCGCGTGACCATTGTCAGACAAAAATACAATCAAGGTATTATCCTCGATCCCTGCAGCCTTCACTGCATCCACCACAGTTCCTACACTATGATCGAGCTCCGCGACAAAGTCAGCGATAATCCCTTTCTTGGTGGAACCTTTAAACTTAGTATTGGGTAAAATAGGAGTATGAGCAATTTGGTGTGCAAGATAGACGAAGAACGGTCCATCTTTCTCGCGCTCGATAAAGGAAGCTACTTCTCTGTTGTAAAACGGAGTAATCTCCTCAAACTCAACCCCCTCTATAATGATCTCACGCCCATTATAGAGATTACGATCTACCTTCCCCTTACTGTCTAAGTAATTATGAGGAAAGCCTAAGTATTCATCGAACCCAGCATCTAATGGATGACTACCTTCTGTATGAAAGCCTAAGTGCCACTTACCAACTGCTAACGATTTATACCCTGCAGTCTTTAATAACTTTGGGATAGTGACTTCCTCTGGATGTAAGCCGAATGGACCACATAATGGGTATCCATTCCTCATGGGGTAACGACCAGTTAAAAGTGATGCTCTTGATGGACTACACACATTCGCCGGTACGATACAATCCTTAGTCTGTAATCCCTCTGAGGCAAACTGGTCAATAATTGGCGTCGGAAAGGCTCCCCCATAGCAACTCACATCATTGTAACCTAAGTCATCCGCAAATATGACAATAATATTTGGCGGCGTCTCCTCTGCGAACAGGCAACCAACAAAAGTAATTAGTACGGCTAATATACTCTCCCATAAGTTGGCTCTTCTATTACTAGTTTTCTTCAGTTTCATCATTTAACTATGTTCCGCTTTTCCCACTTAGTAGACAATTAAGATCAACTTTTTCCTTCGTTCCTACACAGTCACTCCCTCTGGTGTAAGTTAATGGCCAAACCCGACTGATCCGACACAATAAAAAACCTCTCCAAATCGCACTAGGACCATTCAGAGAGGTAGCATTACTACTAAAAATATTCTCCACTTCTTAGTGGGGCAAATAACGAGAGAGATTAACTTCTCTTACGTCTCGCGGTTAGGACGAGTCCGCCTAGTCCTAGGAGCGCCCATGAAGTAGGCTCAGGCACTACTGTCAACGCTGTCGATGAGATCAAGCTGCTCCCATCAGTATAATTAAAGTTCACATAGTCGACAGATGTAGCCTCTGTATATTCAGCCGTATCACCAAACATAGTATCAAAGGACTGCCCCGCAAAAGTAATCGTCCCCGAATAAGTCAGGACATCACCAACCTCTGCCGTGCCATCACCAAACGCGAGAGCATTGGTCCAGCCAATTTTCTCCGTGAAGGAACCCGCCCCAATGAATTCATCAGTCGCCTCTGTAGAACCAGATCCGATACCGAACGCATAGTTCCATGGCCCATTAAAAGCCACAAAATGTGAAGCATCAACATACAGGTCAGCTCCGCCACTGCCAGCAGAACCTGAAACAAGAGTTACTTCATATGAGCCAGAAGCGGTTACTGTAACTGCTCCTGTCGATTGATTTTCTACCCATGCGAGAGTGATTGCAGCGTTAGATACAGCTGCCGATACAATAATAGTGAATAGTGTAGTTTTCATAACTTAATGTAAGCTTACGCTTCTCTCATTTTGTGCCGCCCTATTAGGCATCCGAGACACTTTAGGCCTAAATTTTTCGTATTTTTTGTGAGGCTTCAGTTCGATCATGAAATAGTACTAGAGTGCACCTCACTGACAGGGGCCTAACAATTCCCCGCTATGGGCGACGCTTTCGTTGCGCGACCAAGAATGCGCTAGAGCCCAGTAAGAGGATCATGGACGAGGGTTCTGGTATAGACTGCAGAGTATTATACACAGTAGCTCCATGAGTAATCTGGCCAGAGGCGCTGTAGTGCACATTGTCCCCGATCAGCTCAAAGGAGTTAGAATGAATCAAATAAGTACCCTCCACACTGGCATCTACTGAATCCTGCGCCGCCTGAATCACCCCTACTCGGTTCATAGACTTAGTCGCCGCATCCAGGATAACAGCATTATCAGATAAGCGTGTGAAGATAAAAGGGATATCACCATATGTAGACCGTACATCGACAATGAAGTTTGTTAAATCTGCCGTATACTCCTCCGTCGAACGCCCCTCAGCAGCGTCAGCCTCACCTTGTACCCAGATAAACCCTCTGAGCTGAGTAGTGTACCCTCGATCAGATAAATCCGTTAATGCCCTAGCCGTCGAATTCTGGAAGTTTAGATAAGCAGTCCCATCATTAACTGAACTGCTCGTCCCATCAGCATACCAATCACTCTGATCATACAAAGACTGCCCAGCTCCAGCATGTTTCAGAATCGCAAAGTCAGCACCAGGCTCATGTAAGACCATTTGCCTCCCCAACTCTAGTTCTAATCCATCTCCGAAATAATAGGGAGCTGTACTGTCAGGAATTAATGTACTCAAATTACCATTGTTATAAAATTGTACATTAGCTGGCGCAGTATCATACTCTGCACTATACTCTCCGGTAAAGGCTCCTAGTGCATTTGACTGACCAGCCAAGAGGTACACATTGATATTACTCCCCCAGCAATGGGTTAGAGCTGTCATGGAGACGCATAGGTATTTTGTCATTCTTTCAATCATAGATAGTGGAATCGTGTTAAGTGTCTAATGAGGAGACTATTGTAAGCGAATCCTCACACTCTGTGTTCCACGACCTGCTTCATTAAGACAATTTACAGGTATTTTCCCATTTTATGGCATTGCTGCAGCGCTTTTTTTCATTGTCATTTCCAAACAATATACGTAGCATTTCATCCTTATGGAAAAGAATCATGAGACTCGCTATTCCCTTATTGAGCGAGCTCTAAATCTGGATGATGATCAGGCTTGGGCTCGTTTAGTTGAGGAATATAAGACCTTTGTTTACTACCTCTTAAATACCCTGAATGTCAGTCTCTCCGATCAAGATGATGTTGCTCAACAAATCATCTTACACCTAGTCCGAGACCTAAAGGCTTACGATAAAAATAAAGGAAAGTTCAGAAACTGGTTTTCCAGTTTGATTCGTAACACAGTCCTCATGCACTACCGCAAACTCTCGAGAATTAAACGCAGAGAAGAAGCCTTCTCTCGCGAAATGGAATTCTTAATAGAGCCAGAGCGTTTAACAGAAGATTTCATCCAACAGGAATGGGAACAGTACCTCACAGATAAGGCTATCGCCAATGTGCGAACCAAATTTAGAGGCAAAGCGATTGAAGTGTTTGAAATGGCGTTAAAGGGAGACAGTATTCAGCAAATTATGCATGCCACAGATCTAGCGGAAACGAGTGTCTACAAGCTGAAACAGCGAGTCAAACGTGCAGTCATGCTAGAAATCAGGGCTCTTGTTAGAGAAATGGAACCTAGTGACGAGCTCTAAGCCACATTTACTCAAGTCCACACGTCAGGTACAAGATCCCTGTACTCCCGTCTCTCAAGAGACCATCATTCATCCACAATCACTTCTTAAGACACACCAATGGACAAGTCCCATCAAATTAGTAAGGATAACCTCCTAGAAGTCTTCAAGGAAGCTACTGATGACGCCCTCCTCAATCAGGCTGACATAAGCCCGAGTTATTATGAGTTAAAGACACTCCATACTTCATACCGCAATAAGAAGCTCATTGGGCAAGGTGCTCTGAAAATGGTGTATGAATGTGAAGATCTCCGCACAAGTAGACAAGTTGCACTAGCAGAATTAAGACCTCACCTTGAGATCGACTATTACGATGCCTTCATTCACGAAGCCCGCCTCATGGCAGGGCTCAATCATCCTCACATCATCAAAGTGTATGAAGTAAGTGTCGATGAGCAATCAGGGCGTCCTTACTTCACAATGGACCTCAGATCTAACAAATCGCTCCTGAGAGCGGTAAAGTGGGATCTGTGGAAGCGCTTAGATGTCTTCTCCAAGGTCTGCGACGGAATGGCCTATGCTCACTCGCAGGGGACGATCCACCTTGATCTGAAACCTGAGAACATTCAATGCGAAGACTTTGGCGAAGTAGTCATCTGTGACTGGGGATTAGGCTGTAAGGTAAACTCTGAAAGAGTCTGTGAAGAGCTCGATATCGCTCAAGAATTAGCTGCATTTGACACCCTGCATGGTGCGATCAGAGGTACACCTGGGTACATGGCTCCAGAGCAGATTCAGCAAGGCGGGATCAAAGATGAACAAACAGATATCTTCTCGCTAGGATGTATCCTCTATCTACTGCTAACAGGGTGTGGACCCTACGATCGAGAGGGAGTAGATGAGACCCTAGACGCCACCTTACGCGGTGACATCACTCCCGTGGACCCTATGGTAACGAGAATAGATCCAGACTTACTCGCCATCGCTTACAAGGCCATGTCTCCAGCTAAGGAGGAGCGCTACAGTAGTGTTCAAGAATTGCGCAATGAGATCATCAGATTCTTGAGCGGCTACGCACCAAGAGTGGCAAAGGTCCCCCTCTGGAGGCAAGCCTACCTCCTAGCTAAGAGGCATCGCAAACTTTGTGCAGGGATTACTGCGTTTTTCGGCCTATCGCTAACCCTCTATTGCTATTACCAAAACAGGATAGAGGAGCAAACTGCTATCACAGAGCAGGCAAAAGTAAAAACCGTACAACTGGCAGAACAGGTCTCCACCTTGAATATTGACTTCGACCTCTTCAAGAACGCCGTCTCTCAGTCCCAGCTTGATTTACCACAACTGCTAGGAGAGCTAGGTATCCAGACTATGTATGATATCATCGGGGTCCGAGACTTCCAAAAAGAGGAGGAGATGCTCTCTAGCTACCGCAAGGCCGCGTTCTTGCTCGACAAAGCCCTAGAATACGATGAAGACGAATCGGGCTCAAACTCTCTCAAGTTCATCTATGAATATTGGGTTATGACCCACTTTTGTATGATGAACTTTGAGCATATAGTGAGCCTGCCATTACGTTCAGACAGTCCACAAATCGTTAGAATGTATGCCGTTGCCCAAGAGTTTCATTATTACAACTTCGGAGAAGAGAAACGCCCTACTATCGAGCAGATAAAGAACTTGATGACCTCATTAATCCATAACGGTGGACTGAACAATCGAATGGTCGAATTAATGATCAACTACGATGAGGCCACACGCAAGCTTCCACGGCCAAGCCTAGACATTCGCGTGCTCCTCTTGCGCTATCTCAATAGAGAGTCTCGATCGCTCAAGATCGAACAAACGGGACCAAATATGGTCATCCAAGGCAAGGGGCGACTAGCAACCCTCTGCAGCATCTCCAAAAAACCAGTAAGCATTCTAGAAGGCTTAGAGATGGAAACATGCACCATACGCTTACCCAAATCTGGATTTAATCTGAGCTGGTTAGATCAATGTGACATCCAGCATCTTGACCTATCTGGTACTCCACAACTCAAAGCCTCACGTCAGGTCGACCTATCTTTGATTAAAGAAGCGCTCTTACCCGCTAATATCTCCAGTAATCCTAAACTGATTAAGCAACTCCAGCGTTCGAACGGTAAGTGGTCACAACTAGGACCTGAAAAATTTTAAGAGATATATACGGGCTGAATGCTCGAACAGGTTTTTTCTGCCTTTTAGGAAGAGAAATAGAAGCTGGGCCCCGTTCTTCGTATGCTTAAGAAAATGGGTAAGTTAACCACCCTCCCCTCTTCGATGAGCGGACTAACGCTATCACGTATTCATTCCACTAAGAATACAGCCGCCCCCCCAATGGAAACATTTGATAAAATTTTTCGAAGTCGCTGCTAAGTATTACAACAAGGGCAAAAAATTAGGCTTCTCGTAATGAGAAGCCTTAATTGGGTTTTAATGGAGCGGGTGATGAGATTCGAACTCACGACATCGACCTTGGCAAGGTCGCGCTCTACCACTGAGCTACACCCGCAATGTGGTCGGGGAGACAGGATTCGAACCTGCGACATCTGGTACCCAAAACCAGCGCTCTACCAAGCTGAGCTACTCCCCGTTGGGAAGATCACTATAGCACGCGATTTTAGGAACGCAAGCCCTTTCTGCACTTTTTTTTCATTTTTTTGAGATGTGAGTGGAACATTGACAATTCTGGATGTTTCTCCATGCTGTGCGGACTAACAAAATAGACATGTCTAAAGCGGTTTCGATATATGATACAACTCTCCGTGATGGTACGCAGGGAGAAGGCTTCTTCCTCTCAGGCTTTGATAAGATTCGCCTTGCACAGAGGCTCGATGAGTTTGGCGTTGATTATATTGAAGGTGGATGGCCTGGATCGAACCCTAAGGATATTGAGTTCTTCCGTGAAGCAAAGGAGATCGACTGGAGTCATTCTAAGTTAGTAGCCTTTGGATCTACCAGACGCGTTGGTGTATCAGTGAGCGAAGACCCTCAAGTAGCTCTCTTATTAGAGGCAGAGACCCCAACCGTCACGATCTATGGTAAGACTTGGGATCTACACGTCACCGAGGTTCTACGCACCACCATTGAAGAGAACCAGGCCATGATTTATGATACAGTAAAGTTCCTGAAGGATGCAGGGCGTGAGGTCTTCTTTGATGCTGAACACTTCTTTGACGGATACAAGAACTCCCCAGAACATGCACTCGACTGTATTACCGCTGCAGCTCGTGCGGGCGCGGATGGAGTCATCCTCTGCGATACCAATGGAGGTACACTCCCCTCTGAAGTAGGAGAAATCTGTATCGCGGTAAAGAATGCATTAGGAGACACAGCCTTCGGAATTCATAGCCACAATGACTGTGAACTAGCAGTAGCCAATGCCATCGCAGCTGTTGATGCAGGAGCTAGCCAGATTCAGGGGACCATGAACGGATATGGTGAGCGTACTGGCAACTGTAACCTGACCTCTGTTATTCCGATCCTACAGCTCAAGAAGGGCATCGAGGTCGTGCCACAGTTAGAAAACCTCAAGCAGCTCTCCTACTTCGTCGACGACCTATCGAATAACCCACACTTCTCCCGCGCTCCCTTCATCGGTAAGACCGCCTTTGCTCACAAGGGAGGAACTCACGTCAATGCAGTCAAGAAACTCTCCGAGAGTTATGAACACATTAGACCCGGTCTCGTAGGAAACACGCAGCAAATCCTCGTGAGTGAACTCGCAGGACAAGCAAATATTCTAATCGCAGCAGAGAAGCTAGGAATCCCTCTCGAGAAAGGCAGTGATGAGGCAAAGGCCGTTCTCCAACTCGTCAAGACGAGAGAAAACGAAGGCTACTCATATGAGGCTGCTAATGGCTCTCTGGAACTCCTTATCAGAAAGGCTCTCAATCAATACCAGAAACCATGGAAATCTAAGGAATACCACTGTAGCTATCGTGAGAACCATGAAATGGCTAAACCTGTCTGCGAGGCTACAGTGAAATTAGAGGTGGGAGAAGAATTCACTCACATCGCAGCTGAAGGGCACGGAGTGGTCAACGCTCTCGACAAGGCTCTTCGTAAGGCCCTCCTCCCATTCTACCCTAGTCTCGAACATGTCAAACTCGTCGACTACAAGGTCATCATCATCGAGGGCCAAGATGCAACAGCATCTAAGACTCGCGTCTTGATCGTACACTCAGATGGTAGTTCTAATTGGGGCACAGTTGGTGTCTCTGATAGTATTATCGAGGCGAGTTGGATCGCCCTCTGTGAGGGGCTAGACCTCTACGTGCAGCGTAACCAATAATGCTAGCTAATGAAGACCTCACAGCGTTCGGCTAGTGAGGTCTGATCACAAGATCCGGGAAAAATCCGAAGATAAGTATATAGATATCTCATACAGCCTACATATAGACTGGTGTATGAATATCACCTCTATAATGGTCAGTCTCGTGACATTGGCTGTGGCGAGTGCTAAGCCTAATGTCATCGTCATTATGACGGATGACCAAGGATATGGAGACCTTGCATGCCATGGTCACCCCTACCTCAACACCCCTGAACTCGATCGCTTACATAATGAGTCTGTAAGGTTTACCGACTTTCATGTCAGTTCGTTCTGTACGCCTACTCGCGCCGCACTGATGACAGGGAATTACCCCGCTCGTACAGGTGGGTTTAGAACTACTGGGGGGAGATCTGCCATGCTACGAAGCCAACGCACGGTCGCCAATCTATTTGCCGAGAATGGTTATGTAACAGGGATGGTTGGGAAGTGGCACCTAGGAGATAATGCCCCACACCGACCTCAGGACAGAGGCTTCCAACATGCGCTATGGCACCGATGTGGCGGCATTGGACAAGCTTCTGATTATTTCGGGAACGATTATTATGACGATACTTATGAGCGAGCCACTCCTGAGACCCCAGAAGGGAAATGGGAAAAGGCGTCTGGTTACTGTACTGATGTCTGGTTCCGCGAGGCTCTCCACTTTGTTGAAGAACAGAAAGATAAGCCCTTCTTCCTCTACCTCGCGCCAAACGCTCCACATGGACCATATATCGTTCCGCAAAAATGGGCTGCCCCCTATCGAGGGAATACAGACATCCCTAACCCTAACTTCCTCGGAATGATCGAGAACCTCGACTATAATCTAGGTATCTTCCGAAAAAGGCTAGAGGAGCTCAATCTCGCAGAGAATACGATCCTCATCTTTATGACTGATAACGGTACCTCTTCAGGTGCTAAGATCGGTGAACACTTTCTAGATGGGTGGGCGCAGAAAGGATATAATGCCGGTATGAGAGGTAAGAAGTCCTCGATCTACGAAGGTGGCGGGCGAGTCCCCTTTTTCATCCACTGGCCCGCAGGTAAGCTCACTGGAGGCAAAGATATTGAGACGATCGCAGCACATATCGACGTCGTCCCCACATTAGCGGATCTCTGTGAAATCAATGTCAGTGATCAATATAATTTTGATGGTCTCTCAGTAAAGCCTCTCCTCTATAATGGAGAATGGCATCGCCAATACCATGTCGAACACTTCCACGGAGGTGCCTTCGGACAGATAGCTCTTAGTGATCCACAAGAGTGCTCATCGGTAATGTCTGAGCGCTGGAGATTCATCACTAACTATAAGAAGAAGGAACTCTACGACATCATCGCTGATCCAGCCCAGAAGAAGAATGTAATCGACCAGAACCCTGAGGTCGTCGCTGAACTCCAAGCCGTATATGACCAATACTGGGCCAGTATCTACCCAGATATCATGCGCGCAGCAAATATCGATATCGGAAACCCATTAGAGAACCCTACTATCCTATGCTCACAAGATTGGTTTAGCCCCCGGAAGTATCCCCCCTTCGCGATCAGTATCATCGCGCGTTACCCTAAGGTGAACTACCCTTGGAAGGTCAATATCGTCAGCCCAGGTAAATATCGATTCACCCTGCGCCAATATCCAGCAGAAGCCAATAAAGTCCTACATCAAGTCAAGCAGGCTAAAGTCCACATCAATGGAGTCGAGCATCAAGTCCCAGTCAGCCCTGAGGCTAAGTCAGCTACCATCGAGCTAGACCTCCCATTCCAGGGAGAGTACGATCTATGGACAACTCTCACTTATCTTGATAACGCTGAGAGTGGTGCGTACTTCACAACCGTAGAGAAGCTCTAGCAACCTCTCATAAAGCAGTTCGGCATCTTTTTCCTTTGTTCGTCGGCGTTCAGCAGAGGCAGGGCCCCGACCCAGCCTCTACTTCTCTTCTAAAACAAAGAAAAAATGGCTCTTCTGCAATATTAATGAAGAGACCTTGTCATCAGGTGAGTGGATTTCCATACTCTGAGTATGGATACGCTAAAAGAGCACTATCAAGAGCTTCTTGAACTTGA
>WTJZ01000181.1:0-3064 GCA_011524615.1 Akkermansiaceae bacterium
TAGAGCTAGAGGTATCCAGTAGGAGTGCGATTTGGATATTGGCCTCGGACTGAGCCTCAAGAGCAGAAGAGATTGTAGGAGTTTTGGCGGGGATCTGCTTGGTGGATGGTTCCTCGGCGTAGAGAGAGGTGCTTAATAGAATGGAGCAGACGGCTAGTTTGTTCAGACTTTGTTTTTTCATGTCCTCTCTATCATGCATCTTCTGAGCGACTACTGTGTAAAGTGAATGTAAATTATCCCCAAATCTGCAGATGATGAGAATCACAATACGAAGGAGATCTCCTAGGCATGGGCTCAATCGATCTAGATACACTTGGAATATGGTCGGGAGAGGGGGAAATAGCCCCATGATTCCTGAGTGCTGGTGCTCGTGATGAAAAAAATTCATTTGAGAAAAGAAGAGGGAGAAAGAAAGCAGCGGTGGACGGGATGGAGGATGCGAGGGGGCATAGGTGGTGAAGTCCGTATCTAATACCATCAATATTTTGAGGAAATGCGTCTTTTAAGTTTTCATGAATTAGGGAGAGGGTTAGGAAATGCAAAGTTTATGATGCAAAGTATGAATAGTTTAAATGAATTTTGCTTTTGAATCGTGATTCGTGCTTGCAAGCCTTGGATATTATGGCAAAAGGGCGGCAACACATGAACAAAGAAATTCTCTCAAAAGCAGCTAGCGAGGCACGTGGACTCGCAATTGATGGCGTTCACGCATGTTCTTCGGGGCACCTTGGATTACCTCTCGGGTGTGCAGAAATCGGCGCAGTTCTTTTCGGTCAAGCACTTAACTACAACCCAGAAGCACCGAAGTGGCTCAACCGTGACCGTTTCATCCTATCTGCAGGACACGGATCAATGTTCATCTACACGTGGCTTCACGTTGCAGGATACGCGGTATCAATGGAAGAAGTGAAGAACTTCCGTCAGTTCCACTCGATCACTCCTGGTCACCCAGAGTTCAACGAGACACCAGGTGTTGAGGCGACAACAGGTCCGCTTGGACAAGGGATTGGTAACGCAGTAGGTTACGCACTTTCACAGAAGCGTGCGGGCGCTAAGTTTAACACAGCAGAGCACACCATCTTTGACAACCTCACAGTAGCACTTGCAGGTGACGGCTGTCTCCAAGAAGGGGTAGCACGTGAGGCGATTGAGTTTGCGGGTCACAACGGCCTTGATAACTTAGTAGTGATTTATGATTCTAACGATGTAACGCTTGATGCGATGGCTGATCAGACACAGTCAGCAAATACTGAGCAATACTTCGAATCTCTTGGATGGGATGCTGTTACAATTGACGGTCACGATGTTGACGCGATTCTCAAGTCCTTCCAGGATGCGAAAGCAGCGAAGAACGGCAAGCCGAAGGTGATCATCGCCAAGACCGAAATTGGTCGTGGTATCCCACAAGTAGCTGGTACACAAGGAGCACATGGTGAAGGTGGAGCGAAGTTCGCTGCAGAGTCACGCGCAGCACTTGGTCTACCAGAAGAAACATTCTACCTCTCAGAGGAAGTGAAAGCAGCATTCGCAGAGAAAGTAGCTGCGAACAAAGCAGTCTACGCTGAGTGGGAAGCGACCTTCGAAGCCTGGAGTGCAGCGAACCCAGAGCTTGCAGCTGAACTTTCAGCTGGTGTGAGCAAGTCAGTACCAAGTGATCTTGCAGACGCTCTTCCTGAGTTTGCGGCTGACTACAAAGGTGCGACACGTGCCGCTGGTGGTGAAGTGATCCAAGACATCGCTAAGCTCGTACCACAGTTCGTTACAGGTTCTGCGGATCTCTATGGATCGAACAAGAACTACATCAAAGGTGGTGGTGACTGGGGTAAAGAAGACTTCTCTGGTAAAAACATTTGGTACGGAATCCGTGAGCACGCAATGGGAGCGATTTCCAATGGTATTGCTTATGACGGTCTTTTCCATGCCTCAAATGCGACCTTCCTCGTATTCGCAGATTACCTTCGTCCATCGATTCGTCTTGCGGCACTCGCAGAGCTTCCGGTGACATACATCTTCACACACGATTCCGTAGGTGTTGGAGAAGACGGACCTACGCACCAGCCTGTTGAGACAGTATCTGGACTCCGCGTGATTCCTGGTCTTGATGTGATCCGTCCTGCGGATCCAGAAGAGACAGCAGGCGCATATGCAGCTGCTCTACTCCGTCAAGATGGACCTACAGCTCTGATCTTCTCACGTCAGGGAATGCCTACAATGAGCCACCTCTCTGTTAAGGAGCGTCGTGACGGAACACTTAAGGGTGCATATGTTGCGAAGAAAGAAGAAGGCGAACTGAAAGCAATCGTTCTAGCGACAGGTTCAGAAGTTCAGCACGCGATCGCGGCATCTGAAGATGTAGCAGGAGTACGTGTTGTATCTGTTCCATGTATGGAGCGTTTTGATCGTCAGTCTGACGAGTACAAAGAGAGCGTACTTCCAGCAGCATGTACTAAGCGAGTTGCGATTGAAGCTGGTGTCTCAGGACTCTGGTACAAGTATGTTGGTACAGAAGGTAAGGTGATCGGCATCGACCGCTTTGGTATCTCAGCTCCTGGTGACCTTGTCATGAAGGAACTTGGAATGACCAAAGAGAGTGTTGTTGACGCACTCAGCTAATGGCCTAGAGCCCTGATCAATAAGACTGATTTATAAAAACTTAAGCGCCCCAAAGGGGCGCTTTTTTATTTTTTTGAGCGTAAAGTGTCTCAAAATGGGGTGTGGAGACGCACAGGGAAGGGTATGTGTGTTCAACTCATTAAGAAATACTGCTCGACGACTAAGATGAAAGATGGCTGGAAGAGGAATCACCCGACCTCTCTCCTTCTGTCAGTAGTCAGTGCGCTCGTGTTACCAGTTGCAATGGGGCAAGAGAAGTTGCCTAATATCGTAGTCATCTTTGCAGATGACCTTGGTTATAACGATGTGAGCTGTTATGGCGGAGGCTACCCAACTCCGGTGCTCGATCAGATGGCTCAGGAAGGCCTACGCGCAACTGACTGTATTGTTCCAGCGAATGTGTGTAGTCCGTCTAGAGCGTCATTACTCACAGGTCGTTACCCTAAACGAA
>WTJZ01000181.1:3164-5923 GCA_011524615.1 Akkermansiaceae bacterium
AATGTGTGTAGTCCGTCTAGAGCGTCATTACTCACAGGTCGTTACCCTAAACGAAATGGGCATCCACTGTGTGGGGCGTTTGGCTTACACCCGGAGGAGATTACAATTCCCGAGGTGTTGAAGCAAGCGGGGTATACCTCATTGGCTGTAGGTAAATGGCATCTAGGGTTTCATATGGAAGGAAGTCACCCACTGGATGCCGGCTTCGATGAGTATGTCGGCTTCCCGCATAATTACTTGGACCAGAAAGGGACAGAAGATCGGAACCTGTATAGAAATCGGAGTATCATCAAAGAGGAGGTAGACTTTGAAGAGATTACCCCATTCTATAACAAAGAAGTGGGCGAATTTATCGAGCGCGAGAAGGAAGGCCCGTTTTTCATCTATATGTCACATCAGATAGCGCATACTCCGATTCTACCGGGGACACAATTTAAGGGGAAAACGAAGAAAGGCATTGTCGCGGATTTCGTCTCAGAGCTTGATCATAGTGTCGGGACAGTGCTAGATGCACTAGAGGAGGCTGGAGTGGCGCAAAACACCTTAGTCGTCTTTCTCTCAGACAATGGGCAAGCAGGTATGCGCCCCATAACGACGCTGTCTGGGAAGAAATTTACGACGATGGAGGGGGGACATCGGGTGCCTTGTATTTTCCGTTGGCCAGGGGAAATCAAGCCAGGGGTGGTCTCAGACACGACTATTACTAGTATGGATTTATTCCCGCTGTTTTGTCATCTAGCGGGAGTCAAGCCGCCAACAGACCGCACTATTGATGGGGATAATATTCACGACATCCTTTTGGGGCAACAGAAGGAAAGCCCGCATGAGTTACTCTACTACTATAATGGACATAATCTCCAAGCGGTGAGGAAGGGGAAGTGGAAGCTGCACCTCCCTAGAACCAAGAAAGATCAACCGTATTGGGGAGCTGCAGGAAAAGGAACACACTTTTTCCAAGAGCTCGCTCATCCCTTCTTAGTGAATTTAGAAGCAGATCTCTTGGAAGAAAAGAATGTGGCCGAAGAATATCCAGAGGTGGTGCGTGAGTTAAGTGCTGTAGCGGATCGAGTAAAGGCGGAGCTAGGCGGTATTCAGCAAAAGGGGACAGATGAGCGAGCAGCATGGACAGGTCAATGATCATCAAGAATTGATGTCATCCTCCTCGTCATGCTGGACGCGTTGAGCAAAGGATGCTGGAGGTGGCCATATTTCTCAGCTGAGGTTCGCACACTTCAGCTGTTTCATCACTTGTATCGCTTCTAACATACCTCACCCCCGATTACTTATAAAAGGGGGGAGCTATCAGAGAGGGAGCATCAGGCTTTTTACTCTTGGTTTACCAGGTCGGTTTGATGGGGTGATAAAGAGAATCTGTTTTCGGTCTGAATAGGAGCGCCACTTTCCGCTGAAGAGGGGAAGTGGTTTATTCTCGATGAGGCGCTCGATGGTTACACCGTAAGTACCTTCTCCCTTTGGTGGATTGAGAATGGAGAATTTACCCGGATACACATTTGTGGAGCGGTCTTCGAGATGACTAATGATAGGTGTCTTAGAGAAGTTGCAGGCGAGGATTTTTCCATCAGAAAAGCCACTGCGATCGGCATTCAGAACAAGAGGGCGTACTGGGAAGATGTCATTGGAATCGTCAGCTAAGAGGATCACTACCACAGATTTCCAGTAAGCAGGGATTTGAATCTTGGGGGCATTGGAGGGGATCGGTTCACCTTTTGGAGGGAGTTTTGCAACGAGGCTTAATGCGAGATCTCCAGCGGGAATGGTCACCTTTGGAGAGAAATTTCGCTTGGGGAGATCGATAGGAGTGACGAAACGGTCCTGAACGAGAAAGGCTTCTCTGGGCGTGTCAGCAGTAGGGTTGAGAATATTAATGATAAGATCTCGACCAGAGCAGATAGAGAGGGTCAGTAATAATGTGAGAAGTGTCTTCATAAGGAATTATAGTTCGGTCTCATCTAACCAGCGGAAGGAGACAATTTTATAACGGCGACCAAGTAGTTCATTAACTGGTTGAGTCAGATTCTCTAGTCGCGATTGGGACGGGTCTACAGGGTTCACGAAGTCTGGCGATCTCTGAACAATCACTTCGCACCATGCTTGGGCCTTCACTTCTCCAGAAGAGTTGCGGGAGTCTCCATAGGCTCTGATGGTAAAGGTGTCATCTCTCGCGCTGAGAATAGGTGCTAGAGGCTTCAGGATATCCGCCTGTCGAATCCAGCCTGGAACACCGAAAAATGGGGAGCCGATCGCGGCTTCTGGGTAAGCGTATTCTGTATCTCCTGCGATATTAGATAAATCGGTATTAGGGGCTAGAGCTTGGAGTTGTTGGTATGGATTGGTGTCATCGCTGGCTTCGGAGAGGGTATCAAGTGCGGCCTGAATCACACCAGCTAGGGCTAGGTCGGTGGAGTCTAAGCGACGGTTGACAAATTCAGAGAGTGAGAGGAAAGGGCCGCGTTCCCTAATCTCGTTGACGATCTCTGTGGCTAGAGCTGAGATCTGAGATTCGGTCAGGGTGCCATATCCATTGGGCATGTTTTCACCACCACTGCCAGAAAGAGAGGTGCGAGGGTAAGGGTAAGTATCTTCATGGGCGTCGGTTAAAGTCGTCTGACCATTCGCCATGATATAGGGGATACGAGCGCCTTTTGTATTACGTAATAAGGTCTTCCAAGCCTCAACGGAAGTAGAGTTGATGTTAAACATCCCATGAACCTCGATCTCTGAAGCGATATGCTCGTAAG
>WTJZ01000078.1 GCA_011524615.1 Akkermansiaceae bacterium
TATCTAGACAATCATTTGATTTTACAGATCACTCTTGGTGGTGGTATCCGATACTAGGAATTATCATGTTATTTTTTTCGGGATTATCTTTTGGAACCACATGGTATGTGTTAAGCAAAATGAAAGATTTTGGAATCCAAGAAGTAAATATCTCTGAATTGAAGGAGGTATAAGCCCAAAGATAGCTTACGGCGAGATACGAACCCGGAAGTTATCCGTTGTTGAGCAGCTCCACTACGATCATCTATTGGCTCGTTACGACTGAGAAGCTCGCTCTCATCTCGATCATGATCAACAGGCGGTTAATTCTACAAAGTTAACCGATTTTTCCCTTTGCATCTTGCTTCTGATTTGGCAACTCACTCCACGTGTCAGAGTTACCAAAAGCATACGAACCAGTAGAGGTTGAAAAGAAGTGGTTTCAAGCATGGACAGAGAATGGCTGTTTCCGTGGAGATGAAACGTCAGATAAAGAAGGCTATTCCATCGTCATTCCTCCTCCGAATGTAACTGGTATCCTCCACCTAGGACACGTCCTCAATAACACGATCCAAGACATCCTCGCGCGCCGCGCTCGCATGCAGGGCAAGGAAGTGATGTGGCTCCCTGGTACTGACCACGCAGGGATCGCGACGCAGACTAAGGTAGAGAAGAAGCTCCGTGATGAAGAGGGCAAGTCTAAGCGTGACATCGGTCGTGACGCCTTCCTCGAAAAGGTGTGGGAGTGGAAGGAAAAGCACGGTGGCATCATCATCAATCAGCTCAAGCGCCTCGGTGCCTCCTGTGACTGGGAGCGTGAACGCTTCACCATGGATGAGGACTACTCTGAGCAAGTGACCAAGGTTTTCGTCGACCTCTTCAAGGAAGGACTCATCTACCGTGGCAAGCGCATGGTGAACTGGTGCCCGGTCTCGCTCACGGCTCTCTCTGACGAGGAGGTGATTCCTAAGCCAAAGAAATCTAAGCTCTACTTCGTCAAGTATGCGATCGAAGGACAGGAAGGTAAATTCATCGAGATCGCGACGACTCGACCAGAGACGATTATGGGTGATGCCGCGATCGCGGTGAACCCTAAGGACCCTCGCTTCACTGACCTCATCGGTCAGAAGGCTATCCGCCCGATCAACCCTGCCCCGATCCCAATCATCGCCGATGATGCTGTAGAAATCGACTTCGGGACAGGAGCGCTCAAGATCACTCCTGCTCATGATAAGCTCGACTTCGAAATCGGTGAGCGTCATGACCTCGAGATCATCGATGTCCTCAATCCTGATGGCACGGTCAACTTCCCAGCTGTCCCAGAGCTCGATGGCGATGACCGCTTCAAGGCTCGTAACAAGGCGGGCAAACTCCTCGATGAACTCGGCGCCCTCGTCAAGGTCGAGGAACATGAGAACAACGTCGGCTTCTCCGAGCGTGCAGACGTTCCGATCGAACCTCGTATCTCGATGCAGTGGTTCCTCAAGTACCCTGCTCAAGAAGAATCAACCACTGCTGTGGGCCCTGATGCGAGCAACGAAATCACCTTCCGCCCAGAACGCTGGTGTAAGACATATAACCACTGGATGGGTAACCTCCAGGACTGGTGTATCTCACGTCAACTCTGGTGGGGTCACCAAATCCCAGTCTGGTATAAGAAGGAGAAGGCCTTCGATCTCAAAGAAAAGGAATCTCTCGACCTCTCAGACCTAGAGAGTGGCGACATCCACGTAGGACTAGAGCCCCCCTCCGATGCAGAGAACTGGGAGCGTGACCCTGACGTGATGGACACCTGGTTCAGCTCATGGCTCTGGCCGTTTGCTACCATGAATGAGGAGTCGCAGAAGAAGTTCTACCCAACAGCGGATCTCGTGACTGGGTACGACATCATCTTCTTCTGGGTCGCTCGTATGATCATGGCGGGATACCGCTTCAAGGGACAGAAGCCATTCAGCAATGTCTACTTCACCTCTCTCATCCGTGATAAGCAAGGGCGCAAGATGTCTAAGTCACTCGGTAACTCCCCTGACCCGATCGACCTCATGGACCGCTTCGGTGCCGATGCACTCCGCTTCTCCCTCATCAAGATCGCCCCACTCGGAGGAGATATCCGCTTCATCGAGAACGAGATCAAGGATGGGGAAAATGAGTACCCACAGGTCGAGGAAGGACGTAACTTTGCTAACAAGCTCTACAATGCCGCTCGATTCCGCCAGATGCAGGGCACTGATCCGGTAGCTCTCTCCGAGGCAGACCTTGCGGCTCTCCCACCATACCACCTCACCATTCTTGCTAAGCTCGATCAGCTTTCACTCGATATCGAGAAGTCCTACACTGATTACCGCTTCTCAGAGGTCTCGCAATCTCTCTACAACTTCTTCTGGGGAGAGTACTGTGACCTGTTCCTCGAGGCGATTAAGGGAGACTTCAAGAAGGATGCAGATCCAGAGGCGACGCGCCTGACGCTAGGTACGATCGACCTCGTACTCTCACGCTTCCTCGCGATGTTGCACCCATTCATGCCGCACATCACAGAAGAACTCTCGACCACTATGGGGTACATTACAGAAGGCTTCTTGATGACGACAGAGTCTACCTCGACCGCTACTCTGGCCTCACTAGATGGCGCCCAAGTCAGCTCCGCGATCGCCCTCGCAGAGAACATCTACGATACCGCGAGTAAGCTCCGTAACCTTAAGGCTGAGTACAACCTCGCTACCCGTAAGGACATCTCCCTCAAGCTCAAGTCAGATGCAGACGTCTCAGCACACTTCGGCGTGCTCAACATCCTCGTCGGACTCGAATCAATCACCATCGAGAATGAGTACGAAGCGCCAAAAGGAACTCCAGCCTCGGCAACAGCACTAGGCGAGTTCTACATGCCGCTAGATGGACTCATCGATGTAGAAGCTGAGACCAAGCGACTCACCTCCCAAATCGAGAAAATCGATAAGGAACTCATGAAGTCAGAGAAGAAGCTCAGCAACGAGAAGTTCGTCGCGAATGCCAAACCAGAGGTCGTCCAGGTCGAGAAAGACCGCCTCGCAGAATGGCAAGCGAAGAAGGCGCAGCTCGAAGAAATGCTCTCAGCGCTGAAGTAAGCTCTCTCACTCTTCCTCTTCTACAGGCAGGCTCTCACAAGCCTGCCTTTTTTTATGCCCCCACCGCGACTTGCGGGCATTATAAAATAGCAAAAAAGAATAATGGGCAGCCCCCTACTAGACCGCTATGCTCTCTAGCGTTCTCTAGGAATAATACCATTTAAGCAGTTATTCTGGACTAATTAGAGCTAATAAGTGATACAAACAGGCTTCGCTAAGGAGAAAGCAGTTCGGCAGATTTTTCCTTTGTTCGTCGTCGTTCAGCAGAGGCAGGGCCCCGTCCCAGCCTCTACTTCTCTTCTAAAACAAAGAAAAAATCTGCTCGAAAATTCATCCAGCCTAACTCCTTAAAAGGTATAACAACGACCCCGCTATGAATAACACGAAATACGGCCACCTTATCCCTGCTACCCTCTTCACGCTCTTCTCCGTCTCTATGACCGTAGAGGACTGGACCTTCGGCTACGATCTCATTCTCAATAACCCATTAGCATTTCTCTTCCTAGGGCTCGCTCTCTCGCTCTGGTGCATGGTCGCCCTCTTTACCACCTTCTACTCCATTCGGTTGGTGACTCTATTCTCCGTCCTCTTTGGGTTCAGATGTAGTCTGGGCTGGCCTCTGAATCTCATGACAGGGAGTAATAACATTCCCATCCTAGCCTTTGACATCCTACTCGTCCTCTCCTCCCTCGCCTATCTCATCTACAGCCTAGGGTTTCTCGGATCGAATGACCGCTCGGCTCAGTTCAACGCTAAGCACTTTGGCAAGCTCTTCCTCATTGTCCACGCCCTCCCTGTACTCTTCCTCGTCATCTACTGCTTCGGCATCAGTCAAGGCGTCTCTAACCTCTCTGGAGGATATGTGCACCTCGATGCAGAAGGCATCAAAATCAAGAGCACCCAACTCGTCAATGACGAGGGCAAGAAGGCTCACCTCATCGGCATGATGCATGTCGGAGAAACCAGCTTCTACGAGGCGATCCAGCGCTCATGGAAGGAGAACCCAGACGCCTCCAAGGTCATTCTCGAGGAAGGCGTCTCCGACCGTGACGGCATCCTCACCTCTAAGATCGACTACACCCTCATGGCCTCTCTCTTCGACCTGCAAGCACAACCAGAACTCGCCCGACAGCAGAGCTCTCCACAAGCCTCCCCATCAGGCGCCGTCCCTCTAGCCATCACTAAGATCAACGCCGATATTGATATCTCCGAGTTCTCCCCCCAGACACACCAAACCATTGATGACATCTTTGCCTACAACTCTTCAACAGATCCCAACCAAATGATGATCGAGATGTTCACGACCCCAGTCGATAACCAAGAGGTCGCACGGATCATCTATGAGGACCTACTCGGCAAGCGTAACGCACATCTCATGGAAGTCTTCCGCTCTAAGGTACACAAATACGATGAACTCTTCATCCCATGGGGCGCACTCCACCTCCAAGGAATCGAAGCAGACCTCCAAAAGGATGGGTTCCATCAGGTCAGTGAACAGTACAACACGGTCTTCCGATGGGAGACTCTTAAGAAATTAGCTGCCCTTGTTCAGGACGATTATTGAGAATTCTCTACAGAGTAGCCTTGCATCTTTGCGGAATCCCTCCCATCACCCTTACATGATCGAACGACTCGAAACCAAACAGCGCATGAGCCGCATCGTTAAGCACAATGGTACTATCTATCTCTGTGGACAAGTCTGCGCAGATGCAGAACAAGGCATCACAGAACAAACTCAGACCATGCTCGATAAGGTCGACGCCCTCCTCCTACAGGCGGGATCAGATCGCGAACATATCCTGTCCGCAACGATCTATATCAAGGATATGCAGTACTTCGCTGAGATGAACGCGGTCTGGGATGCATGGGTACCTGAGGGGCATGCTCCCGCTCGTGCCTGCGTCACAGCCAATATGGCTCGCGAGGCTCTCCTCGTCGAGATCTCCGTCATCGCAGCCGAGAAGTAACGTCCGATGCGAGCACTCATCTCTACCTTTCTCATCCTCTGCTCGATTGCTCTAGGGAATCTCAGCGACCAGGCCCCTAACGAAGTAGCCCTCGCGGAGAGCTTCCTCGATGACCTCATCAGCAAGGACTTTGACGCGGTCCGCAGCCAAGTCTCCCCCATCCTGCAGGAACAGTGTACTGATGAGAAACTCAGCGAGCTCGCCTCGATCTTCCCCTCCGAGCCTCTCATCGGTCTCGAGCTCATCGAGAACTACACTTCCACTCTCAGTAACAAGGTCTGGAGAGGGCACTTCACCTTCGAGTACGAGTACGACTCTCATTGGGCCGTCGCGACTGTCATGATGGTCAGACCTGAGGGTGAGAAGGAACAAATCATCGGGTTCAATACCTACCGTACCAATCTCTCACAGCTCGAGGCCAACCGCTTCACCTTCGAGGGCAAAACGTTCAAGCACTTTGGCATGCTCGCACTAACGCTCATCGTCCCGATCTTTATCATCGTGACTCTAGTCGTCTGCTTCCGCACGCCGATTGCTAAGAAGAAGTGGGCTTGGATCGCCTTTATCTTCCTCGGCATGAGCGCACTCAAGTTTAACTGGACCAGTGGCGAATTTAAGTTCCTACTCGTCACCGTGAACTTATTAGGCTCAGGCTTTATCAAGGCATCCGTCTACTCCCCTCTCATCCTGACGACGAGTTTACCTCTGGGAGCGATCTTCTTCTGGATCCAGCGCCCCAAGCTTATCGAACAAACCACTACGCCCTCGACCGAAGTGATCGAGAGCGATGATGATTAAGCTTGATCACAACGTCTCATATGCGAGTCCGTTAAAAGGATTCTTTCAACGGATTCCATACTTTATCAAACC
>WTJZ01000288.1 GCA_011524615.1 Akkermansiaceae bacterium
CTGTAGGACGCTGGAAACCTTCAGCTACGATCTTTACAACTACATCAGAGTGAGTGGTTCCGGTGGCGTTTTCCACGGCGTAGATCACATGAGTACCGGTGTCAGGTTCTGGGGTATCATCGAGATCCTTAAATGGAGGTGCAAATGAAGTGACTAATAAACGCTCGTCTGGTAAGAACGCAAGCCCTCCTACTTGAGGTTGAAAGAGCTCAGTTGTGCCCTCCACTACAATGTCTTCAGTTTCTGGGTATCCCTCATCAGGATAGGGGATCTCATAGTCTCCAGAGAAGGTGAACACGTCATAGCCAGCATGCACCCAATTACGGTTGAGGATCTCTTCTCCAGAGAAATAGACATACTTATCGCCATAAGCAATCACACGAGTCACATCTTCATTCAGAGTGCCATTTTGAGCTGTAGCGCTGTCATATGCAGGGACAAGTTCCCACGCGGTTTCCCCAGGCTCCTTCCACTCTAGCTTTAATTCCGGACTACCTGTTCCAGTCCAGTGCTGGACAATGAAAGGGTAGATGCCTGTTGTCAGTGAAATAATGGAGGAGTCCATACTTACTGCTGCGTCACGCGCTACTCCTGTATTGGAGAGTATTTCGTTTCCGTCTAGAGAGAGTACCGCACCATCATCGGCTGTGAGCCTGAATTGGAAATCGCCAGGGTTATCAACTTTTAGATAGCCATACGTTTCCGTGTAAAGGTCATCTAAGTCATCAATGGAAGCGTTATATTCTGCGATGTCGCCAAATCCACCATCTGAACCAGTATCTGCAATACCATCCTTATCTATATCCGAATAGTTAATAGAGGGACGCAATTCATTGATATTAGGACTTTGATCTGCTCTCAGAATTGGCATTTCGCTCAATTCTCGGTTCGCTTGGTACACCGTAAATGTCACCCCACCAGTCAAACTTAGGTCGAGAAAATTGATGCTCACATCGATTGTTCTGACCTCAGGCCCCTGGTCTGTTTCGACCGTCACGAATAGCGTCGCCTCCTGCTTACCTGAACCTGAGGGAGTCGCGGATAAAGTAATATCCGCTGAAGACTCAGGGGCTATTGTCGTCGGGTATGAATTCAGAACGAATCCATCAGAATTCTCAGGGTCTAAGGCAACTTCTGTAATAGTAAGAGAGTCTGTTGCCCCGATATTTTGTAGAGAAAGCGTGCGCTGTACTGTGCCATCGCTCAATAGGCTGCTTACAAGCTCCGTGTTAGGGTCTACATAGAGTAAGGCATCCAGTGAGAGGGTAACATTATTCGTGATATGAGTAATCTCGTCCGAGTCTAGAGCTCGTCCCCATATCGCTATCTCATCAATAGACCCGTTCCAATTCCTTAAGGGAACATCTGGATTGTTACCGATCCATAAGGCGTTGTTGGAGTCTAGCGGCGCAGGCACTACCTCACTAGTATTCACTAATAAGCCGTCGACCCAGAGTTCTGTCCCGATACCAGGTCTTATCACTCCTACGATATGATGCCAGTCTTCATCGTTGAGATTCCCTCCATTGAGGTCTACTAAGTTTCCGCCATTAAATGCAATCTCGTCCGTATTACGATAGCGGTGGAAGCGGTAATTAGCCTTCTCACCCTTTGATAATAATGCCTGCCATCCAATGTATAGATCTGTATCCTTACACCATAGAGAAATAGTGAAGCCTTCATCATGATTATCTAGGTCTACGCTATCTGCGACAGTTACATACCGTGAACCATAGAGTGACAAACAGCTTCCCAACACTCCTTCCCCGTAGCTGGGTATACCTACCCATTCGCCATTATCTTTTACTGTGCTAGAGGTGCCCATGAATCCCGCCTTGTCGGACAGATCTTCATCAAAAGACCAGTAGCTAAGAAGCTGAGAAGATAAATCAGCACTTAAATTGAGAGATAGTAGTAAGAAAGTAGTTAAATAAAATATTTGTTTGTGTTTTTTTATATCCATTTTTAATGGGTGTAGGTATTTTATAAGTAGGGGGATAAGGATTTATTTTAAATTTAAGTTGGATATGAGTTTTTGTGAGCGTTCAGTTTTGAGGTTTAGACTTGAACTTATTGTGTAGGTCTTCTGTTCTTCTTCTGAGTGATATTAGTGTTTTAATATGTGTATTTGAGTTCGCTAAGTTTCTTTTTTCTCCGGGGTCGGAGATGATGTCATAGAGTTCTTCAATGACAGGGTTTTGCTCATAGTAGATGAAGTACTTGTATTGCTTCGTGCGTATGCCCCTCGCTCGATAGGAACGGTTGTTTGCTACTAGATCATTATTAATTGCGACGACGTCCTCTCCCTTAATCTTTGCCATGAAGGTCTCGTTACTGAAGAGAGATTCCATAAAGACAGCATCTCTCCATCCCGAGGTATCTGCACCTTCGACGAGTAGAGGGGTGAGGTTTCGCCCTTGCATAGTATCGGGGATCTTGAGACCAGCTAACGAGAGCATCGTAGGAGCAAAGTCCGCAGTGGAGACAAGCTCGTTGTTACGGAAGCCAGGAGTGTTGCCAACATTGCGCCCATCCCAGATAATTAATGGAGCACGAGTAACATCCTCGTAGAGAATAGACTTACCAAATAAGCCATGTGATCCATGAAATCGGCCATTATCACTTGTATAAATAATAATGGTATTATTGAGCCTACCGATTTCCTTTAATTTGTTTAATAGTCTTTTGACTTGCTGGTCGACGGAATACCCCTGAGTAGCAAACCTACGAGCAAGAGCTTGATAGCGAGAAGGAGTGGATGATTTATGAGGGTGCAACATTGCCCCGCGCCAATAATCTTGTATCATGTGGGGGAGTAGAGGGTTTCGACCTTGCACCCAGTTTGAGGGGACAGACATTTGTTGTTCAGAGAATAGCTCTACATGAGGAGCAAACATATCTTCATCCTTATCATTTTTAACAGCATCAAAGCTCACGGAGAGGATAAATGGTTGCTCCTTTGGTTGAGTATCTAAGAAGTGCATCATGACATCGCCTTTTAGGAGAGTACGCTCTCTTGGGTCGCGATCAGCTCTGTAGATGGCCTCTAGGACTGGGTCATATTGAGGTTTCTCATACTTATCGCGCAGGGCAAAGAAATCAAACGGAGTTCGCCCGCCTCCGTGTACACGGATGTCATACTTTCCAATAAACCCGCTGCGGTAGCCAGCAGCTTTAAAGACCGCGTGGTAGCTATTTTTGTTATACGTTTCAGCAGAGATACTGACATTAAATGGATACGAGAAACCTGAACGGTGCTGGGCAAAGTATTGCCCAGTCATAATGGTCGTTCGACTGGGTGTACAGATTGCAACAGTATGGTGAGCATTATCAAAGGTCACCCCCTCGGATGAAAGTTGGTCTATAGTTGGGGTCAAAAAGTCAGGCCGACCATAACAACCTAAGGTATCCCAGCGTTGATCATCGGTCATCAAAAAGACTATATTGGGGCGAGAGTCAATTCGCTCGCGAGAGAGCGTTTGGCTAACGGTTGGGTCATCAGCTGCTGGTAATGAGCGTTCTGGTACCGTCGTGTCATCCAGTTCGATGGTCTGCTGATGAGAGACCGAGCGCGTTGGCTCGCTAGCCATTACTACACTTGTTATAGAGACAATGAGTAACGTGATTCTATTTATACTGAACATGATCTTAGAGTTACTGAGCGAGAGTGGAGACTGAGAATTTACATTGAGTCCTATACTGATCGAGGATGTGAGAGTAGGAGGGGTTCTCTGCTAGATTTATGTGTTCTCCTGGGTCTTTAGTGAGATTATATAATTCCTCGTGAATAGGTTGTTCGTTCGTCATGACTGACTGCCTAGGTAGATAGAGGTCACGATCATGTTTCTTAGAGAAGTACCGTATATACTTCCATTCTTGTGTCCTGATCGCTTCCATGCGTGGATAGCCTTGCTTGGTGAATAAATTCTCTAGAAAGACCTCATCACGCCACTGTGGTTGGGTATTATGAATGATAGGCATCAGACTACGCCCCTGATATGATATGGGCACAGTATGACCACATAGTTCCAAGATCGTTGCGGGGATATCCTGACCAACAACTAAGTGTTGATGACGTTTTCCTCTATGTATATCGTCGAGGTGTGGGATGTAGATAATGAGAGGGATACGAATAGATTCCTCATAGAGAAACGTTTTGCCTCCCAGCCCCTTTTCCCCCAACAGGAGTCCATGGTCCGAAGCGAAGATGATGATTGTGCGATCAGCAATACCTGTTCGTTTGAGATGGTCGCGTAATGTACCTACAAAGTGGTCAATAGCGGTGTTAGCGCGTGCCATTTTGACTTTTGTGTCGAGTAAATCTTCCTTAGTTTCATACTGATAATAGGACATTAATTCTGCTCTCTGGAAGACGTCCTTAGGGAGTGGTTCTGGTAAATTAGGGAATCCGTTCGGAATAGAAAATCGGTCAAGTTGATCATCATAGAGTGTTTTGTAGAGTGTTGCATCTGATTTTCTTTTTCCCATCCCGCTGATACTGGCTGCATGGGGAAGGTTAAAGTTGATCGAGAGAGCGAAGGGTTTCTCTGGATCTCGTTGCTTCAGGAAATCTTGGATCGACTCGTCAGCGTTGGCGTAAAAGTATTCATGTTGCGAGGGATCAAGAAATGCCTCCGTAGCCTCTAATAACCCTTCTACTTGGGTTTGTTGTTTAAGGTTATTAAATTGCTTATATCGTGAGAGGTAAAAGCCGATATGGCCTTTCTTAATATAGGCAAAATCAAGGTTGTTGCTAAGATAGTTTTTGTTAGAACCAGTTCCTATATTGACATGGTTTTTACCGATATAGCCTGTTGTATACCCATGATTTCTTAGGAGCATGAGCCATGATTGGTCAAATGCCTGAGCCTTCATGTCGTTGCCTAGAAAGCGACTGAATCCGATTTGGTTTTTGCGCTCCCATTGACCCGTAAACGTGTTTGCTCGACTCGGTCCACAGATAGGGCTGGTAATGACGGCTTGGTCGAAGAAGGCACCTTCTTTTGCTAATTGATCTAAGTGTGGCGTTTTTGTGACAGGATGCCCTGTCATGCTGAGTGAGTCGTAACGCTGGTCATCAGTTTTGATGAAAATGATATTGGGTCTGTTCGCAGAGGAGAGTGCTAGAGAGACGTACAAGAAGGAGGTGATCAGGGGGAATATTTTCATGAGCTAGAGGCGCAGTTGAAGAGTTGAGGGTAAGGAGTGCTCGCTCGGATGCCTATTGCTCCGAGTGGTTCTATCAGCAGTTACTAAGTACTCTTAATTTGAGTGCTTCTTGAGGCCGAAGTGGTTATGGAAGTTCGGGTCGGATGTAACTGGGCTAAGGTCGGTAGATGTGATGCCGTGAGCGTAGAAGGTAGCGGTTTGACCTGTGGTGAGATTCAGCTGTAGGGTGCCGTCAGGGAGACGTGTGATGTCCTTCTGGTTGATACCTGCGACACGGTGGTAGGAGAAGTCGAGCATGAGTCGGCACGGCTCGCCGGCATGGCTGGTGATGGTGACGAATTGGGTCTCACCCTGACGCTTGGAGGCACTGAGTTCGAATCCTCCTTTGGCCAGGAGTCCGTCGAAGGTGAGGTTCTGCCACGATTGAGGAACAGCAGGGAAGACCCGAATCGTATCGCCCCAGCTCTGGAGGAGCATGAGTTGCATGGAGTCACAGAGGGAGAAGGGAGTCTCGGTGACAGGTTGAACGTAGCCAGTTTCGGTATACATGGTCGTGCTGTGGATCGCAGCAGGGTTCTTAGGGAAGAGCTCCTGCATGTTCATGAAGATATTGAGGTATTCGGCTGACTTCTCTCCGTTGGCCATGAGGGCGTACATGGCAGCTGCTCCACTCCACGAATATCCGGCATTACCATTACCGGGGTAGTTGATCCAGTGTGAGACAGAACGCTCGATGAGGT
>WTJZ01000168.1:0-1349 GCA_011524615.1 Akkermansiaceae bacterium
ATCGGCTGTCCGGTGGGATTCTCATCGATCGACTTCAGGATGTACGAGTCTAACTTAGAATGCACATGCACCCTAAAGTACTCTGTCACATAGAGGTCAGGCCCACCAAAGTGCGCCATCACCTTCATAAAGGGATAGTCCGTAACCCGCTGCATCGGCGCGAGCAATAACTGAGGAGCTGAATGAGAATCGGTCACAAGAAGGCGTTATAAAATAGCGAAAGAGTTATAATAAACAAATTCGGAAAAAAGTGATTACATCTACACATGGAAAAGCAAGACCAGTTTCAAGAGACTACCAATCAATCCTCTGACACCTACTTTCGCAGAGGGATCGAAGAGGCCAGTAAGAAGGCCAAGGAATACGCCCCTAAGTTCAAGAAAGAAGTAGAAGGGCTCCTCAATGATACCGCATACGGTGCAGGGTTCCTCCCCAGCTTTGTCTCCACCTTAGCGAAAGAAGTCCTCCCGTCACACCTCCGCCTCTCGGTTGAGAAAGGATCTACCGCGGGGGCCAAGGCCGCACAAAGCTTCGTCACCAGCTTAAAACAATCTCAACGCAGTGTTCAATCTCCAGCTCAGTTACCTGAGCCGTGTGTAACAGAACAGCAATCCTAGATCTAGGGCTCTGTTCTGCCGTTAGTGTGTATGTAGGCGGTATCCGGTATAGCAGCGGATACCGCTTATTTATGTTTGAGAGCGTTCGGCTTAGCCCCCAGTTTTAGGAAGCTGATTGAATCTCTTGCCAGATTCCTCGGCACCCATCTTCCATTAAATCTGCTACCAGTGTAAAACCCTCAGCTCCACCATAATACGGGTCAGGAACCTCATCATTGGTAAACTCCTTACAGAAGCTCATAAAGGGCTTCACCTTAGCCTTATCTCCAGCTGACTTTGCGAGCTTCAGCACGTTCTTAGTATTCTCGTTATCCATCGGTACAATGAGGTCAAACTCACTATAATCCTGAGCCGTGAACTGTCGCGCACTACCTACTACCCGCATCCCTCGAGACTCTAGCTCCGCCGACATCCTCGCATCAGGTCTCTTACCGATATGATATCCTGCCGTCCCAGCAGAGTCTACCTTCACACCAGAGGCCCCATTCTCCTGCAGAACCCGACGCATCACATTCTCACCCGCTGGAGAGCGACAAATATTCCCTAGACAAACAAAGAGTACACTGTTGATAGCCATATCTCTATACCCTCATAAATAGAAATCCCCTTGTCCACCGAAAAGGGGACAAGGGGATTCGCGAGAGTATCTAAGGATTACTTCTTAGCAGTAGCTTCTCCTTCTTGCATGAGGTCGATGATCTTACCATCTTTCTCCACCATGATAGCAGTACC
>WTJZ01000168.1:1449-17392 GCA_011524615.1 Akkermansiaceae bacterium
CTTCTTGCATGAGGTCGATGATCTTACCATCTTTCTCCACCATGATAGCAGTACCGCTCGTCATCTGAGCAAGCTTGACCATAGGCCCTCGCGCATTTGGCTCCATGAGTGCGATCGTATTTACAACAATGCTCTTCTTATTGGCAATTTTACCAATCTCTTCCACCGTCTTCTCATTACCTCCAGACCCATCTGTCATGAAGACGATCACATCAGGTGTTGGCTTGAGTTCAAACGCTTTTCGAAGAGGTTTGCCCCACTCTGTACCTAGTACGAGTGGATTCTCTTTGATCTCCTTAAGAGCCTTCTTGATATTCGCCGATGTTGGTTTGACCCACGTTGGCTTGAGTTTGGCGAGCTCCGACTCTTTAGTACTACCTACTCCTGTCCATGTAACTTCTTTACCATCCTCTTGGATCGTCTTAGAGATAATGGCATGACGCTCCCCTTCCTTAAGAACAATCTTATCTGAAGACTGCCAGACTGGCCCAGCGAAGAAGAGCATATTGAACTCAGCACCGCCTTCGAGTTGTGAGATTGAATTCGAGAGCTCTTCCTTCATGAGCTCGACTCGCCCTTGGCTTCTCATAGAGAGTGAGTAGTCGATCACGTAACAGATTCGGTCACCGGTAATCTGAGCGCCGAAGAAGGTCGAATCAGCCATGACAGAATCATCGGCGAAGTCACCACCAAAGTCATCAAGATCACCAAAGTCCATCGACTCCACGTCTACATTCTTCTCAGTAGTAGGGATGGAGACCGCACTTGCTGAGACTGACGTCATCACATTTGCCATCGCTGATGATGACTGCGGTGTAGGGTTTGAGCGATTCGTCTGTACCTGACGCTCTGATGACTCTTCTGACTCCGTTGTCGCTGGTGCAGAATACGAAATCATCACAGGAGGCTCATCGTCAGGAATAAACTTCACAAGTAGCCCTAATACGCATCCGATCAGCGCGATTGATAGTATTGAAATAATCAAGCTGGTCACTGTCGAGGCAACGCTCTGCCTCTTCAACTTGGCCTTCGCCTCATCGGATAATTGTACATGGATACTCATAACGTCTAATAATATACTGCATTTCACAGAAGTCTGTAAATGACATATATTACTCATCACGATTACAACCAGCAATCAAATTAATGAAATAGAGTAAGAAAAATGCCTGATTTGATAAATATTTACACTTTCAAATCAAACAATAAGTCAGATCTCTATCTGTTACTATGCTAATTAGCGCGATACTTTGACACCCTAAATTAAATTTCTTTATTATAAAATGCGCCAAGGCAAATTTCACAAAGTAAACCAAGCTCCTTAGGCATTTTAATTACAGTACGAACAACGCAACGAGCGTGACTGGGTAAAGCTCAACCGAAATACGACGTCGATCGGTCTTCGACGCCATCAGTCAAAAAAGCCCAAGAGCGGCCCCTTTGGCACTACTGAAATACAGGTGACGCACTAACAACATTCTGGAGGACATGGTTCTTCGAACCGACAGCCCTTTCCGAGATGCTCTAGTGTAGCCTGCACGACCATCTTGCCCAATTCCTTTTTAGAATGCCTCCCGAGATCTTTTGTTTGATTCTTCGTCACCATGAGGAGAGCATTCTGATCGACATCAAATCCAGTATCAGCGCCTGACACATCATTAGCGAAGACAATGTCGCAACCTTTCTTCTTGAGCTTAGACTTAGCGTATTGCTCTAAGTTCTCCGTCTCTGCAGCAAATCCGACTAAAAGACCTGAGAACCCCATCAATGCACGAGCGGAACCTAGAATATCGACATTCTTAACGAGCTCTAGAGTCATGCGATTCTGTCCCTCTTGCTTCTTAATCTTCTGCTCAGCAAGGTTTGCGGGACGGTAGTCTGCTACAGCAGCGGTAAAGATCGCCACATCTGCGATATCAATCCACTTCAGAACGACATCGAACATCTCTTGTGCCGTCTCCACTGGGATGAAGTCGACCCCGTCAGGAATCTCCAGTTGAGTCGGTCCAGAAATCAAAATAACGCGATTACCAGATAGAGCCGCAGCCTCGGCAATCGCATACCCCATCTTACCAGAGGACCTATTCGTCAAATACCTCACGGGATCGAGAGGTTCACGAGTAGGTCCCGCTGTGATAAGAAAGGTCATCCTCCTTATGCGTCGAGTAACTCGAGGTACAGAGGAAGCGTCTTACGGAGAAGCGCGTTTTTCCCACCTCTCGAGAGCTGATCCGCAACCAGTGAGACATCGTCAAAGGTGCCTGCTGAGGTTGTGAGTTCGCTCGTGCCACAATCCGTCTGTGTCACCTGATGGAGGTAGTTCTCATTTGGGTTTTGCTTCACTAAGAAGCTCCCATTCTCTGACGCTACTCCAAGCTCTGAGATCGGATGAGTCCCCTTTACATTGAGTGCGATGTGAATTGGTTCACCAGCCGCGTTCTCAAAGTGGTAGCCAGTAGAGACCTTACAGATAAACTTCCATCCAGCCTGATTCGCTAACCAAGCCACGAGCAGTAGTCCAGATGAGAGATACCCCTCACCCACTTGAATCGATGCCTCCTTAATATTGCTGAATTCACTCTGGGCAATAGCCTCATCGAACATCGCAGCAAAGGCGAGACGCACATTATAACTAACCGTCCACGCTAGGTCTTGGATAACCAAACGCTTTTGTGAATCCTCAAGCGCATTTAAGAGTGTCGCATACCCCTCTTTAGGCGATGCCCACTCATTACTGTCGAAGATAAAGCGATCGATCAACGTGTAAAGACGAGGCTCAAACACATCTGTCAATTCACCTTGCCACCAGAAGACAAGCGGAAGATCACTGTTGAGGTTAGAGAAGACCGTATTTCTCATACGACCTGTGACGTACCCCTTCAGTAAGAACGATAAGTGCTCACAGCACACCGTCTTCTTACCGTTGCTCATATTACAATGAGCTGAGACCCATGAGGTAATGCTCTCCTCTGAGGCATTACGATCAAGTGCGATAGAAAGAGCGCGGCATGAGTGATTCTCCGTGAGCTTAGAGATACGATGATAGTTTTGCTCGAGTTGGTCCACATCTTCCGTGAAGACAGCGAAGTTCATCAACGAGGCATTGGTACGAGACGTATCGTCTGCCCATAACTTCTTTAACTCCTTTGCGATCTTCCCGAGTGGGACCTCTACACCAAGTATACTCATAGTTTCAGTAAGCTGTGATTAAAAGCGACGCCAATCGTGACCTTCAGATTGTACTAGATCATCGGCTTCCTTAGGTCCCCATGATCCCGCTTCGTACTTAGACATTGGGACTTGGTCGGATTGGTGCCATGCCTTCTGGATATCATCAACGAACTTCCATGCCTCTTCCACTTCGTCACGACGTGCAAAGAGAGTTGCATCACCAGCCATTGAATCTAGGAGAAGTCTCTCATATGCCTCAGGGCTGCTCTTACCAAAACTGGTAGAGTACTGGAAGTCCATCTTCACTGGTTCCATGCGGATCGCCGCACCAGGAAGCTTAGAGTTCATACGGAATGAGATACCTTCATCAGGCTGAATACGGAGTACAAGGACGTTCTCCTCAGGCTGATCACCACCGATTTGGCTAAAGAGGACATTCGGCGCTTGCTTGAAGTGGATTGAGATCTCCGTCGCCTTCTTCGGTAATCTCTTACCTACTCGGATGTAGAATGGCACGCCACTCCATCTCCAGGTATCAACAAAGGTCTTGATCGCAACATAGGTCTCCGTCTGCGAGTCCTCAGGAACACGGTCTTCCTCTGTATATCCAGGAACATTATTTCCATTGATCACACCTGCAGTGTACTGAGCGCGTACTGTGTGAGCAGCAGCCTTCTCAGGAGTATCTAGCTTACGGAGAGCACGGATCACCTTCACCTTTTCATCACGAACACCATCAGCAGAGAGATCTGTTGGTGGCTCCATCGCTACGAGAGAGAGAAGTTGGAGGAGGTGGTTCTGTACCATATCACGAAGAGCACCCGCTGTATCGTAGTATCCACCACGGCCACCTTCCATTCCGAGGTGCTCCGCACATGAGATCTCTACATGGTCGATGTATCTGTTGTTCCAGATCGGCTCAAAAATCGCATTCGCAAAACGGAGAACCATGATATTCTGTGCTGTCTCCTTACCGAGGTAGTGGTCAATACGGTAGGTCGATGACTCATCAAAGGTATTGTTAACGACTTGGTTAAGGCGCTGTGCAGACGCATGATCCTTGCCGAATGGCTTCTCTACGATCACACGTGACCAGCAACCATCAGCCGCTTCATTGAGACCTACTTCCTTAAGTTTCTCTAACACGTCGTCGAAGAACTCAGGAGCGATAGAAAGGTAGAAAAGACGGTTACCCTTACCTCCTCGTTCTGCATCGATCGCATCAAGACGCTCTTTCAGTCTCTTATAGCCATCAATGTCGTCGAAGGTACTCTGGTGGTAATGGATGTTCTCAGCAAAGCGATCCCATGTCTCGTCATCATGACCGTTTCTCGACACCTCTTTGTTAAGTTCCGCAAGCCCCTCACGGAATACCTCGTCAGATTTCTCACGACGAGCAAAGCCAATAATCTTTACCCCACTAGGGAGCTCACCATCTACAGCTAGATTGTAGAGTGCTGGCACCAGCTTTCTGTGTGCAAGGTCACCAGTAGCACCAAAAATTACTACGGAACATGGCTCTGGCTTATTGCGTGAAACTAAGTCTTCTCGGAATGGATTGTTCATGAATGGAATTTGCTTATAGAACGTGTCTAATGGGAGGAGAAGCATAAATTATGCCTACCTCTGTTTTTCTCATGAATGAGATTCAACAACGCACCAGAATATTCCCATCCTCGCCCCTAAAAAAGCGCAACTCGATCTTTCAAACTTTCCTCTCTCCCCACTTTTCCCTCGCCAACCACTCTGCGACAATTATTCTACGAGTCGTGAATACAAAGACAGTCATCTCATGCGAAGATCTTCATCGGTCTTACAAGATCGGTAAGAACTCCGTTCAGGTCCTCAATGGTATCACTCTAGAGATCCAGCAAGCGGAGAAAGTCTTTCTCTGTGGAGCCTCTGGTGCTGGTAAGACGACCCTCATGTATTCACTCGCAGGTCTGGAGAAGCCCCAGAAAGGACGTGTCATCATTGATGACACCGACCTCTACGCGCTCTCGCGTAGTAAGCAATCTACCTTCCGTAATCAACACATCGGATACATCTTCCAGAACTACTTCCTCCTCCCAGAGCTCACAGCTCTCGAGAATGTCATAGTACCTAGTATGATCTCAGGGAAGAATGCCAAACAGAGGGCTACCGAACTCATGGAGAAAGTCGGGCTTTCCCATCGGATGAATCACCTTCCCGCAGAACTCAGTGGTGGAGAGCAACAGAGGGTCGCCATCGCTCGCTCTCTAATCAACTCCCCATCCATCCTCTTCGCTGACGAACCGACAGGTAATCTCGACTCCAATAACGGTGACGACATCATCGATCTCCTCTTCTCTCTCAGTGCCGAAGATCAGACCACCCTGGTTATCGTCACGCACGACCGAGAACTCGCTAAAAAAGGAGACCGCATCATCAATATCAAAGACGGACTCGTCCTCTAAACCTCCTGCTAGGGAACACAAAGAGCCACGTAATCCTACATTCTCATTCGCTAGCTAGCAGTGAATAATTCTGACACCGCAAGAAATACACACCCGAATGCGATGCTACCGGACATTATGATAGAGTACCAATACCTGACAGGATTCTTCTCTTTATAGTAAATAACGTACTTGATGCGACAAGACTGGTGTAGGATGATGTTAATCATTCTATAGCACGACAAGCCCGCACAGAGCATCGCCATAAACGCTCCAAAATGGCGATCATCATAAGGCAATGTACACAAAATAGCCATTACCGATAGAAGCTGAGAGCACCCTAGGCACACCATGCAGAGCTTCACATTCGTCTTATATGATCCTCTATATTTCATCCGATTCAGTCCCTCACCATCATAAGAAATGAACGCTATGATGAGAGTGGATTTGGTTCATTTCCAGAAGCATAACTCAAACTACCCAACACTGCTGTTATAAAATCACGATCTATTTCGACGCAGCCTCTTTTAGACCTACTCCCGATCCCTTCCTTTGAAGTACCATATGACGATAAGAAGTATAGCTAGAGACTAACAACGAAAAGTTTGACATCAATGATTGCAATGATTACACTTATGGTAATGGCGAGTATTACAATTAGAAATGTCTCCGATGAGGCCAAGCAACTTTTACGAGTCAAGGCCGCTCGGGCTGGGATGTCTTTAGAAGGCTTCCTTCGAGACTTTCTACATCGAGAAGCAATGCATCTGCCAGATCGAGAAGAACCCAGTCTACTTGATCTTAGCCAAGAGCTTTTCGGAGAAGATCATGGAATGGAGTTGGATCTCCCTACACGAGACAATGAGCGAGAAGTCGTAGATTTTCGCTCATGATCATTCTAGACACAAATGTCATCTCCGAGTTCATGAGGGCAAAGCCTGATGAAACGGTCGCGAACTGGGTCCAAGGTTATTCCCTGCAAGCCCTTGCGATCACAACTATTACAGTTGCAGAGATCCAGCGAGGCTTAGCTCGTCTACCTCAAGGGCAACGGCAGACCCAACTTTCCCAAAGGTTTGAGGAAATTCTGAAACGTGGCTTTTCTGAGCGCATCTTATCCTTCGACATGCGAGCCGCAAGCCACTATGGAGAACTTTGCCTCCTAAGAGAACAACGTGGATTGGCTATTGGGTCAGCCGACATGATGATCGCATCTTGTGCAAAAGTAGCTAATGCAACGGTAGCAACACGTAATACAAAAGACTTCGAAGGAGTAGGCCTCACACTGATCAACCCGTGGCAACCAAGCTAAATCTCCATAAACCTAGCGAACCAACACGCGCCTGATGATGATCGGCATGCTATCCTGAGCGCTTCACAAGCACCTTACCGCTTCTCGTTAGTGATCACCTCTTCGGACTTGAGGTTTCCCTCAGGGGTCCATCGCTGGCGGACGCCGTGTGGCACGCCGTGCAGAAAGTGCTCTTCAATTTCTTTTTGCCCAGAGCGGTACCAGCCTTGGCTTACCCCGTGAACCACCCCATCCTTCATCGCGATCTGCGCTTTTTTCTGAGGCTCTCGGCTCTGCTCTAGTTCACCATGAGGCGCGCGCGCTTTGGGGTACCACTCGATCACATAGCCCGTGAAGAGTTGCCCGTCAGCCTTGAGCATCCATCGCCCCTCTGGATCTTTTACCAGTTCATGGATCTCCACTTCAGGCAACACCACCGCCCCCTCACCATGACTCGCACTACGCGGAGTGAGGCACCAAAAAGCGATGCCTCCGACTATCGTCAGTACCACCGCTGAAATGAACAACCTCCGCATCATAGAGTACCTACTCGTGCCCCCCTCGTCTATTGTACTACTAGGCGATAGAACTGTGACATCGACGCAGGCACGTACACATCCACGTATTGCGTATTGTCGACTGAGAAGTATTGGGAACTCTCTGTGAGGTCGGAGGTCGATGAAATGTCTTCATTCTCATAGGTCTCCAGATCTTCGGAGCTCAAGATGGAGTATGTTTTATTACGCACAGCTAAGAAGCGTAGGCGCGCATAGCCGTCCTGCTTTTCCTCTACGCTGATCTTGAACGACACCCGACTATCGAAGGCGTACGTGCCTGCCAAGTACTCAATGTAGTTGCTCACCCCATCGCCATCGATATCTCCATCGCGTGTCACATCCTCGAGAGAACTAGCATCCGCTGATATCGCGATGATCTGATTCTCCCACGAGTCAGGCATCCCGTCTCCATCCTCATCTTCACCCACGGTAAGATCCAGACGAGTAGACTCTCCTGGCGCCCCAATCGTTTGCGTGATGCCATCGATTTCCAACGGGACATAACTCGTGGATCCAATGAGTACCTCGATGGTAAAGGTCGCGCCTGGCGTCAGTACATTCTCTTGGTACAGATCCCCGAAGAGGTTGGCATCCATCGGGATCTCTAACTTGTAGTTCTGCCCGACGATGAATTGCGTGTCGACCTCGCTGATGGCGATGATGTTCGCGTCCGCATCTCTGAGGATCACCGTAGTGTCATCATCGAGCGGCTCCCCAAAGGCGGACTTGACCATCCCATAGATTTCATGACTGGGCGCAGGTGGATACGCCATCGCAATGCTAGAGAGCAATGCCGTTAATAGAACCAATAATTTCATTACGTGTCTTATATTTAATTAGTTGCCTGAGTATGAGTAAGTTTCGAAATACAGCTCAATATCGCGAACGGTGTCGATGAACGTCTCTAATCCCTGTGCAGGATCGGCTAAGAGCGTTTTGCCAGGGATCACCAGCTTCCACTGACTGTTCCAGACCGATCGACCAATGAGACGGCTGTTCGTGAACCCAGTACCACTGCTATACACCGTCCCAGCAGGGACAGCACGGAACGCTTGGTGCTTACGAACCGCAAACGGTTCCTCGGAGAGCGCGTCGGTCGAGTTAAACTGCAATGTACTCGCAAAGTCGGTTCCTCCAATGTCGAATGGTAGAGGAATCGCTTGATCGGTGACCGACCAATTACGAATCGTCGTCGAATCTCCCAGCGCTGAACGCATCGAGTCCACTCCTGCAGGAATGAGGTAGATGTATGGCGTCGCACTCAAGGCTCCAGAGGAGTTAAACGAGAGCGTCGTGGTAGAGTCCACCCCTAGCTGGTTCAGGAGTCCACCGGTCGTCGTAGGTGAGTCTAAGCCTTCATACCCATCGAACCCGATACCAGAAGAGCGAATCTTAGTAGCAAAAGAGGTCGGACTAAAGGTGTGGTCACCGGCAGCTAAGCTCTTACCGAAGAAGTTGAGACCATCAGCTATCACGGTTTGGAATGGAATGACCAAGCCGGGAACAGCTGAGCCATCACTGTTAGCGATTTGCATACAGTACTGACGTACATCCGCATCGTTAAGGAGGTCGGACTTGAGATGAGAGCGGAGGAAGTCCTGCCAGGCTGAGTCTGCGGTCTCATCAGGAATGATACGCAGATTTTCCTCACGTAGAGAAAAGACCGTCTCGTAGTTGTCAGGGTTATTGAACCCAAGCCTAGATTTCACCACTGCCCAGTCTCCTTGCATCTGAGCGAGCACTCCCGCTAGGCCAGGATCACCAGTAGTCGATGCACCGATCTGAGGGTTCCCCTCACTATCGATCGCCCCGAGAGAACGGCTACTCACGATATCATTAAAGAAGTCTGCTGCTTGGCTAGAGCCTTCGGAGTCGAGCAAGCCCGTCTCGTAATCGTACGCAGTCGCTGCCAAGTAAGAATACTGTGCTGCGAGATCAAAGAGCGTACGGTACTTCTCCAGCGCCTCACTACGGAAGGAGCGGAACGCATAATCACGTGTACGATAGCCCTGTACGACCGCCGCGGCACGCTTACGCATGACTTCGCGTTCGGCGCGGATTTGAAGACCTTTAGCCTCCAGAGCACGGTAGTTGTTCTCGGCGATACTTAATTCGCGCAACGCTTGGTCAATGGCTACGGCTTGCGGGCTGAATGCCTGCGAAGCAATCTGTAATTCGGCAACCAGTTGACGGTTCTGACGTTGCCAAGCGAGAATGTTTTCCGAACGAGTGACTAAAAGATCGACACCTTTTTTAAGGTCTTCCGCATTCTCGACAATGAACTTAGCGATCTTTTGCTTGGTGGTGAGAGGTACTTTCGCCGCCGTCTTCGTTCCTAGAATGGCCCCTTTAGTTCCCGAGGTGACGTCATTACTCATTCCTGTAACCGTCGGCAAGGATTCACTTACCGCTTCACCCGTATCTTCGACGGCTTCTTTCGCCACTTCTGCGGTTGCCTGAACTTTAGCTGCAATAATCTTCGCTAAGGTTAACGCTCCTTTGATGACGCCAGAAGCATCACGGACATCTTCCATGCGCTCAATGGACTCCATTTGGTCAATGTAAGACGCTAAAAGAGCCTCTAGATCACTATTCATCCCCATGAACGTCTCCACTTCTTTGATGACGCGTAGACGTGCGGCCAGGTAGTCCTCCACGGACCTCTGGATTTGACCGTTGTGAGCACGGCTTCCAGAGATACCATTATTCAGGAAGTCGTTGGCGTTGGCTAAGATAAATTCCTCCGTCGCCAATTCACTGAGATCACTGTCAATCGTTCCGTTGTTATCGGTATCTAAGCCTGTAGCCACCTCATAGTAGAAGAACTCAGGTAAGAAGCCCGGAATGCCTGCGGCAAGAGGGTTTGCATAGAACTCTTCTAACGATGGCGAGGTGGTTTGAGCAGTAAGCTCGAAATCCAGAGCCGATGGTAACAGGGCAAAGCGGTAGTCTTCACCTTGGTTGAAGTAGGTCTCGACATTATCGACGATGCGGTAATTCAAAAAGTCAGGGCCTGTATAGCCTTGTGGGTAGAGTTTACCTGGACCGATGTTGCCGCTGTATGGCGTTCCGTAAAGCTCGATGAGCTCGTTTTCGTACGCCAACTCTTGAACGAGAAGATCAAAGTTCTTTTGATCTAAGTTGTCCTCCTCCGCACGGAGCAGTTGAGTCACACGACGTGCATTATCGAAGGCATGCTTGGCATTATTCAAGGCCTGTGAGGCACGCCCAAAGACTTGCTCGAAGTGGGTATTCCCTTCATCGACTTCGCTTGGTGAGATATCAAAGCTGATTGCTCCACTGTCTAGACCAAGAGGGTTGAGTTTGATATCGGCGTAATCCAGTTGTTGCTGAATCCCCTTGGAGAGAACCGCAATCTCGTCGAGCTCCAGCACCGTGGTTCGATCCACTTTTTGGATCCCCTCATGGTCAGGATTCGTATCCTCAGCAGGTAGGATCGAGCTAGCGGTCACCCAGTTGAAGTAACTGCCCATGCCTGAGCGAACCGCCCAGTCATCTGTTCCCCAGTGACGGGTAACGCCTGTCTGTGAATTACTGTAGGACTCTGATAAATGGCTCCACCCTGGCGCACTATCGCTAAAGTCATTGCGATAGGTGAGCGAAAGGATTTCTTTCGCTGTTTCCGCCAAGTCCACCGCTGCAGCTGCGAACTTACGCTCGTCTTGGTAATCGACACTAACAGGTTGCCCGAGCACTGACACCGCTTCGATACGTGGCGTCCACGCGAAGTTCGAGTTAGCGAGTAATCGATAATACACTTTCAACGCGGTTAAGTAGTGCCCATAGGCGTCGCCATGCCCTTGAGGGAACTGGACGGTCGCGTCTTCGGCGTTGATCGTCCCATCGGCATTTTGGTCGAGGATATTGTAGTTCAGGGTGTAGATCGCTTCACCAGAATCAATGCCTCGGGTGAAGTTCCACGGTACTCTGTTGTAGAGTGGAGACAACTGCACCGTAGGCTGAAGGCGATCATCTCGTCCACGGAGGAGTGAGAGCTCCTCTTCCAAGAGTGTTGCCATTTGCCCCTTGAACGAGAACAGCGCGGTATCAAACTGCCCAAACTGCTGATCCTCGCCTGCTGTACTGTAGGCAATGGTCGGATCTGCCGCATCAGCAAAGGCTTCGTCCCCTAGGATAGAGTACAAGTCATTGAGGTAACCTGATGCCAATAAGAGGGCATCATTAGCGGCCGGTACATTGAGCGGCGGAGCGCCATCAATACTCAGCCCCATACCACGACGTAGGATGGTCTCGTAGATCTCAATCAGTCCAAAGTCATCAATATTGGCTAAGTTCAACGAAATGTCACCCTCCCAGCGTTGACCAGCCTGCGTCAAGATACTCACGTCGGTGTTGACCGTATTATTGAGGAGATCGGTCATGCGTTGGTTAAAGGGATTGATCCCAGCCAAGGCGCGCTTGATCCAGCCCTCCGCCAGTTGAGGTTGAGTCCAAGTTGACCAAGCACCCGGCGTGCTCGAGCTCCCCCCTGTCGCCAGTGCTGATGGCGTCCCCGCCTTCGCACGATAGCGGAGGGAGAAGTAGTTATCGGTTAGCGTGAAGATGCTCGCGCCTTCAATGATGTGTCGGATTTTGCCATCCTCTCCATTTTGGTCGTCATCTTTTGCACCAGCAGTCACCGCCTGCCAGCCGGAGTAATCGTATCCAGTCGTGAGGCCCGTGAGGCTCAACTCAACATGCGTCTCTGCACCCACGTCATTTTGGGTGTAGAGGTCGACCACGATGGTGTTATTCGCTTGAATGAGACTTGGCGAGATCTCAAAGCTCGCGCCCTCCACTGCATTCGTGATTAATCCAGGTAAGGTAGTCGATGCCGAGTCTGTTTGGTCCGGAGCGTTAATACTCGCGACGAGAGATTCATTAACGTACACCTTAGCTCCGTCGTTAGCGGCCAGATCGAGGGAGAGGTAGAGACTGACGAGCTCATCTCCAGCCCAGTTAAAGGTCTCACGCAACTGTGCATCAGGGTACACCACTCCATTGTCCACCGTGTCTCCCTCATCATTGATGACGAGATCACGATTCTCCAGTGAGCCCAGCGACTGCCACGCAGCATCACTATAGCCGTAGGCGTAAGCGTCCGCAAAATCGGCAGTTGGGTTTTCTTGATACGCCCACGTATTGGTGTTGTTACTGAGTAACACATCCGCCGCACTGTAGTTAAACAGTGCAGGAGGCAGACCACCAACTGGTTGGCCCGTGATCCAGGCGAATTCGTAATCAGATGGATTCGCTGCAAAGTCAGGACTGTGCGAGAGGGTTACTTTTTCATCCAGTGGGTTGGCTGAAGTGAGGACCTTCAGCTCCCCTCGAGTCAGAGGGGCATCGACTTTGAAGATCTGTAACGCAACCGGTTCAGCCTCTGGGGTGAAGGCGCGACCATTCCCCATGATCAGCGTCACGTAGCCCGTTCCACCATTGACCGCAGACACCGCATAGGAGTCTACTGCCTCGTCACCGAACTGGATTTCAGCCAAAGCATCCCCTTTGTAGTCCTCCGTGGCTGTCGCCAAGTACGTACCAGCTCGATTTGGGTCTTCGAGAAAGACTTCCATTTGCGTGGAGAGATTATCAATCGCGTAGTCCCAAGCATCCTTATCGTCGTCACTAGAACCTGCCAGAGCTTTCAGAGACGCCGTGTCTTCCTCACTGAGCACATTCAGCAGGTAATAGTCTTCGCCTAGAGCTTCATCGACAAACTCACCAACGAGTACTAAACCACCGAGATCACCCAGCGTAGCGTCAAAGTAAAAGCGCTCGCTCAAGTGAGGAGGTAACAGCGGGAAGTAAGTCTTGCCTAAGTAATCACTCGTATTCACCGAACCAGGAATGGCACTCAGCTCATCCTCAGAGAAGACATAGCTCTTCGCTCGGGTCGGATCAAAGAGAGTGATACTCTTCGTCGGCTCAGACTGGCTCAAGGTCTGTGCGACCGATTGCTCATAGACAATATCGATCGACGTCTGCGTGCTGATCGCTGGTAGACCTCGTTTTGGCAGACCAAGAGTCTCCGCCACATTCAACACAGGCGCAGTCGCTGGCCAGACAGGGATAAAGGACACCACCTCTGGTGATTGCGAACTATTGAGCGGCAGACCAGTGACTCCATCAGGTCGGATATATGGCACGCGAGTTCCCACTGTCGGAGCTTGGTCAACACCCGACGCATCAGGGAAGTCGAACTCACTCTGCGTGAGATAGTAGTAATGCATGTCGAAGGACTTAGAGTCATCACTGACCTCTCCCTCGTTTACCCCAGAGGCGTGCGGACCACGATAGATCCAGATCGAACCCTTGCGGTCTTTCATCGTGAAGCTGTCATAGTGACGGTTACCATAGATTTCACGCAATGGGTTATCCGCTGGGAAGCCGAGAGTCGTGAGCTCCGCATCCAGTGCACTCACATCTATCGAGCTGTAGCCTGCTGGAACATCGGTTTGTACCCCCACCTCTTGGTTATAGGAGAGCCCTCGGCTGTCCAAAGGCTGAGGCATGAACGGCAGCGGCATCGGAGCCTGGAGAATCACACCCGCGTCCACTTCGTAACTAAACGTATAGTCATCATTCTCTCGTACCACGCGGCGAGTCGTCATGGCAGGGCGACCATCGGCCGCGGTATACTCGACCAGAACGTAAGGTTCAGACGAGTTGGCATTATTCAAATCATCACGCAGCGCCCACGCCACGCCTCCGCTCATCAGAGCGTGCTCCTCGTTGGGGTTATAACCCGCTAACGATGGATCATTTTGGCGATAGATACTCCCAGAGGCAGCGATGCCTAACTCACCCGAACCATCATTACGCGCCAGAACGATTTCGTCATATGGACTATCGTCATTCTCATCCGTGACAGGGTAGCTGATCTGGTAGCGTCGCACTTGAGAAGGCCAATAACTGCTAGAGAAGCCCGAGCCTGCAGGTGGTGCGACTTCCTCGTACCACCAGACTTCGAGCTCATCATTACCAGCCAATGCATTCACCGGAATGATCGCGCCTTGTTCCGCATTATCAAAGCCGACTTCGAATGGGTTCTTGTACGCATTCGGGTTATAGGCATTGCCCGACACTTCACGAATATGCCCTGCGGTAGCCAACTCTACACTAGGAGCCTCGATGCGTGTTCCCACCGTTGCTGACAACAGTGTGCCATGATCGTCGAAGTCCTCACTCGGTTGAGAGTACACTCGCTGGAACCAAATGTTAAAGCCATCAGTATAACGGATCAGAGCACGGCTTCCTTGCGTAGGGTCGGAGTAGAAGATTCCCGAATCACTCACAAAGGCATGACTATCCGAGGTGTTATCTTGGTAGACCACCGTCGGGTTATGATTCGCATTCAGGCTCACTCCCGTGGAACTACTAGCGGTATCAGGGTCACGAGCATAGAGGGTATACAACTCTCTTAAGCCCGCTTCATCAATCCCGTCCTGTAAGAACTCCTCCGGCCACTTAAAGATATAGCCCGAGAGCAACTTCGGCCACTGGATTTCAAAGCTCGCCATCTCCTTCCAGAACACGAGTGCTTCACCAATCTGCTGTTCGTCTAGCGCGTTGATCTTACCATCTTCGTTGAGATCTACGGAGATTACAGGATTGGTTTGCTTCACAGCGTATAGATCGACCCCTCCTTCTTCCAAATATTGAACGTGAATAAACTCTGGATCACCAGCGGTCACTTGTGGAGTCAATGCCGCGAGCTCATCATCCATCGCATACGGTTCCACTGGCAGAACAGGGTCGCCGATTGCCACTCGTACATTGCGTGGGTTCATCTCCTTAGAGACATCCACGATCTCGAACCCGAGGTGCTGACGGTACAGACGCTCAGGTTCTTTCAGCTCTCCGAGATATTCGACGAGGATTCTACCCTCTACGTTATAGGCGTGTAGCGAGTTATCGAGGTCACTATACCAGAGCGTTCGAGTCTGTAAGGGGAGAGTTCCGACAGGATCGACTTGGTTCGCCTCGGTAGGAGGCACCCCGATGATGTCTGGCGGATTACTCGGATCATAATCCACCGACTCTGTATCAAGCACGTTAGACGGAAAGTAATAGGTCGGCGTATCACTATACACCACATTGATCTCTGAGATACGACCATCTGGGATCTCGACCAATGGCGCGGTAAAAGCGCGCTCTGTCCAATAGATGGTGCGTGGTGTTTTAGATGGTGCACTCGCTACGTAGTACACCTCCGTCACAACCTGTCCATCGCGGCCTTCCCAATCGATCGTGATGGCCCCCGACTGGTTCGCAAAAACACTTTCTGCGTGCGGACTGTAGTAGAACGCGCCCCCTTCGGTATTCGCAGGACGAGTGAGAAAGTAGTTCTCATCGTTATACAGATCCGTGTCGTACACGAGCCCGTCGATCTCCGAAGGAATCGGTGCCGAGAACGTGTCCCCGATTTTATAGGGAGTCTCACGACTACTGATCGGCTTGCCGATGACCACAGAGGTGAGCGA
>WTJZ01000090.1 GCA_011524615.1 Akkermansiaceae bacterium
GTATTAACTGGACGAGACAGGTAAGGGGCTGAACAAGAACTGAGGTCGAGAGTTTGATTTGGGAGCCCTGCTAGGGTAAAAAGATCCGTCTGCTTTAAGGTCAGCAAGGTGAGGTGTTCGATATCGAGGTAGGTTAGTATGCCGTATCCTCCAGGCAACTTAGTTGGTAGAATGCGCGGGCATTCGATAGTCAGATGTTTCTCCTCTGGGTGGTAAGAAATCTGGAGATTTAGGCCTTCAGTCGCATATAAGCTTTTGAGCGCGGTACAAATCACCTTCTCATATCCATCGAGATTCTTACGGCATTCATGATCGTATTTAATCACCTGGTAGTAATAAAAAATACGCTGCTCGAGTTTGAGCTCTGATGTATATGGAGGGAAGCGCTCGAGGATTTCTCTTAGTTGTGATAGGGAAGGTCGTCGGCTAGAATTATAGGAATACTCCTGTAGCTCATGGCTCAGGTTGTGTAGTGCGTTTACCATTTTATTGGAGGGCACTTCTTCAGGGTAAGTGGATAGTGCGGAGCGAAAGTCTAGTCGAATACAATTAAGATATTGGTACTTACTTAAGGAGTATAAATTGTTATTAAGAGACTCGCCATTTGAAGTGGCATTCAGGGATTCCGACGTCATAATGATGTTCAGGTCGGTGACTGCATTCTGAGGTAGGTATTTGTAGTTTGGATTGTTTTTTATGTTTGCAATCACCTGCTTCGGTAGTTCTGTACTGAGAATAGCGTTTTCATTTTGTGCTAGATCAATGAGGGTTTGTTGCTCTCGGATTGATTTGCGATAGAAGAGGCTAATGGTAGCGATGATTGAGAGGACGCAGAGTAGGGTGGCGACAGTGATTCGGTGTCGGTTCACGAATTTGCTGAGCCTGAGACCCAGTGAGGGAGGGTCTGCACTGGTCGGGTGGCCAGCACGGTAGAGTTTGAGGTCTCGGATGAGCTCTGATACAGATTGGTAGCGATCTGCGGGAGAGAGAGAGAGGCATTTCTCAACGATGTTGCAGAGAGATTTGCCATATTGTGAGGCGTGGTTGCGTGTACTGAGAGGTGTATAGTTGCCCTGTCGGGTTTGCTCGATTATGTCGTCTTTATCCCCTTCATATGGAGGGCTACCACCAGTGATGGCGTAGTAGAGGAGACTGCCGAGGCCATAGAGGTCTGAGTGTACGTCTTTGATCCAGTCGGGGCGGACTTGTTCAGGCGCCATGAATCCGAGGCTCCCTTTGATCGTGCCATAGAGGGTTTCCTCCATGAGATCCTCTAGATGGGGAGGGTATTCGATGCCCTCGAGGTTACCACAGAGGTTGAGTTTGCCGAGTCCCCAGTCACAGACTTGTACTTCACCATGTTCTCCGCATTGAATGTTTTGAGGCTTCAGATCCAGGTGCAGTACCCCTTTGGAGTGAGCGTAGGAGAGAGCGTAACAGATCTTGAGGAACTGCTCGATGAGGTCCTCGCTGGAGGGATTCTTGGCGATATAATCGGCGAAGTCGTCGCCGGTCTTGAGATCCATGGTGAAGAATGCCCGCTGAGCATCATTCGTCCCAATATCATGGAGGGTGATGATATTAGGGTGATCGAGGGTCGTGGTCAGCCATGCTTCGGTGAGGAGCGCTTGGTCGTATTCATCGGAGAGCTCGGGACGAACCTCGGCGTATGCGAGGTGGCGTTTGAGCGCATTATCATAGCACTGGTAGACTTGCTTGATCGCACCGCTTCCTAGAGGTTGCATATCGACATAGCGTTCCTCATAGGTGAGGAGAGAGGTATGGTCGGTGTCATCCTGATCAGCGAGAATGGCTCCAAGCTGGTCAGGACTGGAGAGGAGGTTCTGGAGGGTATTATTATCCTGTTGAGGCATGATCGTATCGCTCAGAGTTCTAATTCGGTCTCCAAATGTGAGAGTTCGCGTTTTAGAGTACGTTTGATCCGCTTGCGTAGGGTGTAGACGGTATTTACTTCGATCTGGAGAGCGTGATGAATCTCCTCGACAGAGGCTCCAGCTAGATCCATTCGGAGGACCTCGTAGGCGTGCCCTCGGTGGAGTTCTTTGACCCGCTCTAGGGCGAGTTCTGTGAGGTAGCGATTCCATTCTCCCTGGATTTGCTGTTCTACTTCTGGCGCAGAGTAGGAATCGATGTAGGTGTGGTATTGTTGTACCTTGTCACTGATCTTTTCGTGGCGCTTGAGTGAGCGAAAGTGGCGGAGGGCTGATACTGTGATGATGCGGCTGAACCAATGGCGGAACTTTCCTTTCTCGGGGTCAAAGTTCTGAATGCTTTTCATGAGAGTGACCATGGTAACGGATTGTACATCATCGAGGTCATATTCTCGCACTCCCATACGCCGTGCAATGCTCATGATAAAGTTCTGGTAATGAGTCCAGAGCGTGTTCCATGCTTCCTCGTCATCGAGGTCACGGGCACGCTGAATAAGCGTGTAGCAGGTAGCATAAGGATCGGAGGACATAGGCATAGGTGAATTCTCTTGAGAAAGGTAGTTAGTCTTTCTCATTGAGCTCTTAAAAGATATAAGTAGAGAGTTCTGAGTTAGTATTTTAGGGGGGAGGAGAGGGAAGTCAATTGGATATGGTTTCTTTAGTTTCGTTAATGGGGGAAACGTGAGTTAGAGGTAACTAGTATGGAGGAGGGGGATTAGAGAGTTCTACTTTTAAGCACACTAGGTTACTGGCTTCCCGAAATACGAAAAGCTGACGAGCTCGTCTGAGCTCATCAGCTAGGGGCGAGAGCGTGGTTGCTCTCGGTGTCGTAGGTGAGTTTTCTTTTAGGTCTTTAATCAGCGAGTAATTCTACGGTGTAAAAGGCTCTGGTTCCATCGTCCGAGGGCTCAAGGAGGGAGAGGATCGCCTCCTCAGAAGTAGTGGAGGTATCTATGCTCTCCCACTCATCTCTGGGGAGGCTGAGGTCGTGGGAGTAGTGTACTCTAAAGGTGAGCCCCGGCTGGGAGGGCCAACGGAGGCTGACTCCATCTTGTTTAGATGACTTAATCCCTAACTTGAATCGCTCCTTGGGGTCCAAGGGGTTCATCTTGAGACGGTACTCTTGCCAGTCAGGAGTATTGTCTTGATCCTTATCGGTAGAGTCATCCTGGCTCGTCGTGTCGCCGAACTGCTCTAGTTCCCATTGGTCATCCATATGATCACTATCGAGGTCGCTGGAGTCTGCGTTGGCAAAGGCTAAGAGCCATTCATCGATCTGGAGTGCACTACCGTTGATTTCCATCGCCTCATTGACGAGGGCGTCTCCTAATGAGTTATTAAATGTACCTCGACGTGCGGAGACTTCGAGTTGCTCGATTAACCAATTCTCGGGAATGACACCACGGAGGGTAGGGAGAGCCTGAGAGGGTTGACGTCGCGGGTCAGTAGCAGCGGCTAAGGAGCCGTCTAAGGAAAGAGCATCCATCCCTAGTCCGCGGAACGAGGTCTCGCTATGGCACTGTAGACAGAACTGGTTCGTTGCGGAGTCGGGGCGAGGTTGGTCATGTCCGAGCGGCCCTTCAGGCATGAGGATGTATTCTCGGAGTCCAGCTGCTCCCTGTGGTATATTTCCGAGATGGGCTCCTTTGTCCCTAGTGTAATCGTAATAGGGGGCATAACGCGTAAAGGTTGGCTTATTGTTACTCGCGAGTAAGGTCGTTAGTTCAGTGTGCGCGATCGCGGGGTAATGGGCAGCGATTGCCTCGAGATCTCCTGTATAGGCTCCGCTCAGTCCGACGAGGGTTGCCCGAGCGTGGTTGGCTAGCTCCTCCGGATTGAACCGTTGCCCGAATACCTTGAAGTCATCGATCCATGCTCGAATCCCGGTGTCCGCACCGAGCCCTTGCTTAGCCCCCACATAGAGGTCGCCTTCGGTGAGTTGGAAGAGAGAGTTACCGGTGGTATTTTCCCAACGATCGATAAGCATGCCATTCAGATAGAGTTCGATCTCAGCGGCACCTGGTGAAAGTTGTACACCGATGTGAGACCAGCCTTTTTCTGGTAGGGTAAAGGGGAGGGGAATCGTTCGTAAGAGTTCTTCGCCCTTGTAGTAGGCGATGGCGCGTCGCCCTTGTAGCTTGAGGCGTGAGTCATCAGGGAAGTGCAGCATCTTGTGCATGACACTGTTGTTCGTGAAGCGAGGGTCGATGAAGAGCCCAAAGTACCAATCGGAGGAGGCGACATCCTGAGGTTGCGCTGGGATTTCATACTTAATGCCCGAGCCCCAGTCGACCCAGAGGCCCTTGCCCTCAATTCCTCCGAGAGCAACAGGCTCGACGCGGATCGTTGACCAGTCCGAAAAGGCATCGCCATGAGTGGGCACATTCCATCGCTCAGGGAGTGCTGTTCCCGCATTGGCGATCCGGATTGGGTTTGTAAAGGCTTTGTCATCATAATTCCAGCCGTCATGATACTTGTTACCTCTCCACCCATCGAGGCTAGTTACTGAGGCTGTCATGTGGGAGACAATGAAGCTGTCGTGATAGAGGTAGTCATCGAAGGCGAATTCATCTGTACACTTCCCATTACTGACTCGCCACACGACATCATTTGGGCGGGTCATGGCGAGGTTTTGGTGATAATGGAAGATGTTTTCGAGCGATCCGAAGATCTGGGTGTTTTTCGTGCCTCCACCAACACCCCCTTTTGCTCGTCCTGCCGAGACGTGGATGATCCCTGTTTCGTCACCATTGACTCCCGAATTGGGTGCGTAGAGTGAGATGAGACGTTCATTGACTGCTCCCGCAATGCCGGTATCGTCATAGTCGGTATTATTGAGCAGGTTATCTACCATGATGATTTTCCCTTTGGTCCAGAGGCCCGCGACGGCGAGTCCATTGTTGGGGAACCATTTTCTCCAGGGGTTACCAGGCACGACCGGGTTACCTGCCGTATCAGTATTAGGGTAGCGGCTGACTCCGAGTTCATCGAGTTGAGCTGAGGTTGTGTAGAAGAAGACATTATTCCCCTCACGGTCTATCCATGGGTAGGTGCCGATCCAGTCCTGACCTGGTCGAATAGATTGCCCCTCCATATCACGGAAGGGGTGCATAGCGAAGCCATAGCGCTGGTTAACTCGAGGGTCATGAGGTGCAAAGGAGAGAGGGATGAGGTTCGTCCAGGCGGTGATATCTCCGGGGGTTTCGGAGTATGCATACACCGTGTCTACACCAGAGATTATTTCTTCCTCTCCAGTAATGGGGTTCACAAAGCTATGACCTTGACGCCCGATACGCCCTACGACAAGATGTCCATCGTTTGTAATCATCGGCTCCCATACGGAATGAGACGCTTCAAGTTCGTCACTGATAACAGGATCACCTGTATGAATAATGCTTGCAATATGGGCGTTAGGGGTCTTTGGGTTGGCGACCTTAATACGAATGGGGCGTTTCCACCAAGTGTGTTTACGAGTGGCCTCATGGCGACGAAGACAAATGAATTCCAGATCATAATAGTCGTATCCGTCCCCAAGAGTATAAGGGTTCGTTGATTGCCCATCGGCACTTTCATTGACAGTGGGATCCCACAGTGTTCGGTGGATCGGGGTGTAATCTGTGGAGCCAAAGAGGTAGGAACGTTTGAATTTGTATACTGGACCAATAATCCCACTCCCTGCGGCAATGATACCAGAAGTTTCATCAAAATGAGTGTCTAAGTTCTCAGGGCGGTTCAGGAAAAAGACAATGTTTTCTGCACTCGCATTAGAAGACTCGACACTGAGCGTTATACGTCCATCGTTAGTAGTTCTATGAGCGGGGATGTGTGGAAGCGACCAACCTTTCATTTCCGCAGAAGATGAGTATGTGGCGATATCACGTGAGATTACAGGGTGCTCAGGGAGGGCCAAGCTATGGATAATGCTGCAGGAGAGAATGATATACAAAGGGAGTTTCTCTATAAGTAAGCGTATAGAGCGTGGGATGGTTGGAATCGTTCGCATAAAGAGAGTAGGTGGAATGGTGAATTGAGGCTGAACGGATGTTGTGCAGCCCATGGATGCCTTAGTTGTTATAGTGCATTTCCACTAGAGAGAGCCCTTCGGGACACGAGACTGAATTTTTTTTGATAAAAATCGTTATTGGAGGAGAGTGTAAGGTGTTTCTAGGGGGGAGTTAAGGTGCACAATTACATCCTATATTGGTAGGCTGTGAGCCCCTAGAGGGGGGGAGGTAGCGAAGCCCTAGGTATATTATTAATAAGTGAGGTTCGTGGCCTATCTATATCGGCTCTAATCTTGGTAAGAAGTTGGCGCTTAGAGAAACCTAAAGAGTGGGTTTACACTTTCTATAAAGGAAACATTACCTGTTCGATAGAAGGGGCAGAACCCTTATAGATAGAGGGCTAGCTGACGCACTCTTGAGGATTTTCAAAAAAAATAAAACAATTTGTACGGAAGGTACAGCAGTAAGGGAAATGTAGGATGAAGGTAAGTTAATTTATCTCCTCAAATCTTATGAAAAACACACTTATATCCCTAATGGTACTAACCGCATCTGGTTCAGCAGCAATCACAACCCTCTATAACTTCTCAACTAGCGTTGCGAGTGCGGAGTCAGATTGGACGAATATTGGAACAGACTCGGCGGCCACCGCTCTTTCTGTTGAGACGATCAATGGTGTTGCAAATACTTCAGTGCTTCGTACAGGAGCAACGTCGGATATTACCCTCCAAACGAACCTTGGAACAATTGACTATGTTACCGATAATGTTGAATCTATTGACATTAACTTCACAATTGTAGGCTTAGATTCTGCAGCAACGGGTAATATTCGTTATTTTGGTTTTGAGATTTCTGATGGCTCGACTTCGGTAGAACAGTGGTTTGCGTTAAGTCAATCGGCTTATGATTACTGGACCACGTCAACGAATGCATCTAAGTTTGACACACTTAATGGGCCTATTACGACTCGAACGTATGCTATTGTTGATGCTACGACAGATCCTTTTGTGGGTGACTATACATCGAGCGCTTCGTTTGACTTAGCGGCAGCAGGGTTTAGTACCAGTTCAGACCTCAGTCTTACGCTTCTCGGAGGTAACGTAGTTGGTGGTTCTGCCCTATCTGGTACATATGGTTACACGAACTTGAGAGTTACCGCTGTCCCTGAGCCAACTGCACTTACTCTGCTTGGATTAGGTGGACTCGCTCTCGTAACGCGCCGTCGTCGATAGTCTCCTCGAATTGAAAGACTAGTATGCTAGTATTTTAATTGGTCTTATTGGATGCGTTGGTTCTGCTTGGTTTCATGGAAATGAAAGCAGGATCAGCGCAAAAAAATTTGGAGTGTCCCTAAAGCTATGCGTTCAAAAAGTGGAGAGAGAATATGGTCAGAGACTCGGAGTGTACTCACGTTCGAGGTGCTTGAACTCTTTAGTGAGGTGCTTCTTGACCCGTTGTCTGAGGGTGTAGACGGTTGCCACCTTGATCTGCAGAGCTTCGCTGATCTCGGTCGTACTGCGTCCAGCGATGTCCATCTTTAGAATCTCATAGGCATGACCACGGTGCAGTACTTTGATCCTTTCCAGGACTTCTTTCATGATAACAGACTGCCATTCTTTTTCGATGTTATCATTGATCTCGGGAGTGGAGAACAGAGCCTCAGCTTCTGCGTAGTATTCCACTTTGTCCTGAATCTTGTGCACTCGTTTTTGGGAACGGAAGTGTTTCAGCGCAGAGGTCTGTACTATGCGGCCAAACCAAGTGCGGAATTTCCCCTGGCTAGCATCGTAGTTTCTGATGGACTTGGAAAGTTGCGTGAAGGCAGTTGAAGCGATGTCATCCGCATCGTTTGACGAAACATTCATATTCTTAAGAATTTCGTAAACAAGCTTGGTGTACCGCTGATGTAATTCGCTCCATGCAGCGTCGTCATCTAATTTCGTAGCACGCTCAATCAGCGTGTAACTGGTGTCATGATGCTTATTATGTTGTGGCATGGTAGTTAATTATGCGGTGCTTAGGCTCTTCTTATGTGCGACATGTGGAATGATGCGTCAAGGCATTATAGGGGAGAAGGTTCTCAGAAAGGACTCAAATTAGGACAAGAAAGTGGCCATAATGGGAGGGGGAGATATGTTTCAAATTTGTTTTTTTGCGGGGATTATATGGTGTAGATCTATAGTTTGAGATGCAGGTATAATTTTCCTAAAATATTCTAACTGAAGTCGGGGCCTAGAGACGCTAAGGTAGGTGGTATATGAGTCGCCATGTAGAGGTCGAAGTCTTAGACGGAGCGCCGCGCCCTAGTGGGCGGGGTCGCTTTAACCTGCCGGGATGTGGGCTCATCCTGATGTATATCTTTGTCGCCTGGGGGATAGAGGTGGTGGATGTGTTCTTAGGGCGTAATCTGGATTACCTAGGAGTGCGACCTCGGGAGATATCTAGTTTATTAGGGATCTTTGCCATGCCTTGGTTACATGGCGGGTTTGGCCACTTGTTATCGAATACTCTGACGTTCGCCGTTTTAGGATATCTGATGCTCGCTGTGGAGAAGGAGCGCTTCCTACGCTCTAGTGTGATCATTGTGGTGTTGAGTGGACTAGGTACGTGGTTGATCGGTCGGCCTGGCTCGATTCATATTGGGGCGAGCGCCTTGATCTATGGTTACTTTGGTTACCTCTTGAGCCGTTCGTACTTTGAGCGTCAGTTGAAGTGGATCCTCTTTGGGGTTGTTCTCTTCCTCATCTACGGGGGAATGGTTTGGGGCGTATTACCTCAGGGAGGAGGAGTCTCATGGGAGGGGCATTTATGCGGATTTATCGCTGGTCATTGGCTGGCTCGTAGACGAGCCTGAGAAGACTATGGATCATGATATCACATTGCATCCCATTGGCTGGGTAGAGTCTGTCTTCAAGGAGAAGTTCGGCGCGCCGCGCCAATCTGGGGTCGTCCCTAGTGCGACAGGGGTGATCCACTTTTACCCTCCATATGACCAGCCAGATGCCTTTGCGGAGTTAGAGGGGTTTAGTCATCTATGGGTGGTGAGCCAGTTTCATCTCGTACCAGATGATGGAGGCTTCCGGCCGAAGGTGAGACCGCCTAAGCTTGGGGGCTCGAAGAAGGTGGGCGTATTTGCCTCGCGCGCTCCATTTCGCCCGAATCGCCTATGCTTGTCTGTGGTCAAACTAGAGGAAGTAGAGATCGAAAAAAGTGCGGTATCGCTGAGGGTGTCAGGGCTGGATATGGTAGACGGTACACCGGTGCTCGATATTAAGCCATATTTACCCTACGCTGATGCTAGGCCAGAGGCGGTCACGGCTTATGGATTGGCTCATAATCCTGAGTTGATTGTGATTCCAGAGCGCCCTGAGGTCTATGATGGGCTCTCAGCGGAGGATCTCTTATTAATTGAGCAAACCCTGAGAGCACAACCTCAGCCTGCATACTCAGCTGCTGATCACCAGTTCGGAGTGACTCTCGCTGGCTGGAATGTTGTTTGGAAAACTCAAGAAGATCGGATCGTTATTACAGAAATTAAAAAGAAAAATTGATATTTAATCTAGATTCAGGTAATTCTGCGCGCCATGCAGAATGCCTATAAATTTATACTTTTAGGAGCGCTCACATTTTTACTATTTTCTTGTGGAGGAGGTGATGAGAATGGAGCGGACAGTCGAGCGGAGGCTAATGTCGCGACTCCTGATGAGCTCTTTTCGACGGTGCTTGCAGACGATACAGAAGGCTTAAGGTCCTACATCAAGCGTGGAGTTGATCTCAGCGTTCTTGATGGGTCAGAAGGCACGCTGCTCCATGTCGGTGCGGAGTGTGGAGCGACCAGTTCATCTAAGTTACTGATCGACGCTGGGCTAGATGTCGATGCTCAGAATGCGAAGGGTGAGACCCCATTGATGCTAGCGACCCGAAATAAGCACTTGGATACGATTAGAATGCTGCTGCGTCATAATGCCACATCTGATATCGTTGATAATACGGGGTACCGAGCCTTGACGATTGCGGCTGAGTTCGGAGATGCGGATCTCGTGGAGGCATTGGCGCTCTACTCTCGTAATCATCTCGATGATGCACTCTTCATCGCGGCACTTCAGGGCCACAGTGAGCTGATCGATACGCTTACTAATTATGGGGCGTCGGTCTACAGTAGACTGGATGTGAACGGGAGAACCCCTCTGATGATGGCGGCTCAAAACGGTCATCTAGAGTGTGTACGTATCTTACTCGAGAATGGAGCGAATCGCTACAGCACAGACGAAGAGGGGCTGACTGCTAGTGAGATCGCTCGTACCGCAGGGCATGAGGAGATCGCTCTGTATCTAGGTGCGAAGCCTGAGGAGGAAGAGTTCGCCTTCAAAGAGGACAACATGAAGCTCATCGAGGAGGCCGCGACACAAGTCGTCGAGCAAGAGAAGCAAAAGATAGAAGCGCTCGTACAAGAGGTCGCAGAATTACAAGAGATGGCGCCTGAGGCTCCAGCTACTCCAGTGACGGAAAGTGTCGAGACCACACCAGTAGTTCCTGCGCCGGTGAAACCAGTCGCCCCTGTGGCAGAGTTGAAGAAGGTAGAGAAGGAAGTACCTCTCGCTGAGAAGCAGCTAGAAGTGATCGACCTGAACGGATACGAATTAGTCTCAGCACCGAGCAAGCCAGTGGCCGAGTCGATCTTGTTCAAGACGTACCGTGAAGAGTCGCTCCCGATCAAAGTAGCGTCGGTTCTCCCGGAAGTCGTCTCGATCAAGTATCTCTACGGAGATCATGAGACGAAGGAAATCAAGCTAGGAGAGATGATCCCTGATACGAATCTCAAAGTCGTATCGGCAAAGGTAAAGCGTGATTACTCCAAGATGAGTGCAGGCAAGCCAGCCGATGTATCAGTCGTGATGATCGAGGACCAAACGACAGGCAAACGTCGCAAGATGACGACTGGCCTCAATATCGGCAAAACGGAGCCATTCGCTATGGTGAAGGAGTATGAGGGCAAGGCTCTTCTCGTTGCCAAGAAGGGGGATCGCTTCCGTCAAGCTGATGGCCGAGTCTATGAGGTGCTCGAAGTCAGATCCACTCAACTCCTCTTCCAAGACGTTGAATCGGGAGAGGTCCACACCGTATTTAAATAATAGAACATTCCTATGAACCCAGAAACCGATATAGCTAACTCCCCTGTGATCCAGTTCTCGATCATGCTCCAGAATAAGCCAGGAGTCTTCCAGTCCTTACTGAAGCTCCTCAAGGGGGCGGGAGTAGAAGTCTTAGGCCTGAGTGTAAAGGACTCGAGTGATGTGACGATCGTCAGAATGGTGGTCTCCGATCCAGACTCCACTTTACAACTGTTCCTAGAGAAGGGCATTCCTCATACGACTCTCGAGCTTTTAGTCGTTGCCTTTAGGGAGCCTGCAAGCGAGTTATTGGCGTGCCTCCAGGCGTTCAATAATGCCGAGACGAATATCGACTTCGGTTATGCACTCTTACCACATCCTCAGGGCAAGACCCTTCTGGCTTTCCACATTGATGATGTAGAGTTTGGACGTCACATTATGTCGCAGGCTGGGTTCTCAGTGATGACTCAGGACGATCTGAGCCGATAACCATTTTGATCTTTTCTGAAGCACTCTCTCCGTTATGGGGGGAGTGCTTTTTTGCGCTTATTAGGAAAAGTAGATAAAATGGGCTAGTGGATTTCAGAGGAATGATCCCTTGTTGCCTGTATCAGAGGGGGTTATTCACTCGCGGAGGCTGCGATCCAGAGGAGGTCAGCCAAGCGGTTCAGGTAGATTCGGGGTTCACTAGTGGCGAGTTCGGTTGCCCAGGTCCTGCGTTCGGCGCGTCTACAGACGGTTCGGCAGACGTGGAGTTGCGCGGAGAGGTGAGAGGCTCCTGGCTTGATCCAGCCCTTGAAGGTATTGCTTTCGCTCTCAGAAGCGAGGTCTTCGAGTGTCGAAATGTCCTCAGCAGTGACCAGACCGTAGCCTTTTTCCGCATACCGTGTGGCATCTTCCGGTTCGACTGCTACCATCCCCATGAGATTAATGAGGGTGTGCTGGATCTCTTCTAGCCATTGGATAAAGGACGATTCTGTGGAGAGGGCTCTAGCGACTCCGAGATGGGCACTGAGTTCGTCTATGGCGCCTAGAGCCTCGATGCGCGCAGATGTTTTCTCCGCTTTTTTCCCAAAGAGGAGATCGGTTAGCCCCTCGTCTCCTCGCTTAGTGATGATCGACATGTCGATAGCATTGCGCAATTACAGGTAGAAGCAACGAGAAACTATAAGGGGGGCAGAGATCCGTATGCGACGATCTTGGATCGTGATTTGGCAGATGGGAGCTTGAAGTCGTAGAGGCCATATCCATCACGACGAGCCCCATTGTAATAGCGCCCCTTGGATGCGCAGATCATGACCGGGCGGTGGTATCCCTGTTGATGCCCCAGATACATTCCTACATGGGTTACCTTAACCGTGCGACCGTCTGTGGGGGCATATGTACCACTCCAGAAGACGAGATCTCCAGGTTGTAGGTGAGAGAAGTCTTGGTGCTGTAGGGAGTCTGCTTGTGGGGTGACTTGGTAGACTCGTCCTTCTTTAGCGAGCCAGAGGTATTGATTAGAGGAGGTGCGTTTTGGTGAGTACCCCATTCGTTTGAGGACGTAGTACATCGCGCCTGAGCAGTCGAACCCACCCTGAGTGGGGTCTGCGGAGCCGAAGAGGTACTTTGGCCAGTGGGATTCATCACGTACTTTGAGAGCCTCGTTGATGACGTTCTGACGCCATGGGGCGATGTCTTCGAGATCGAGTTGTTCGATCGCTATGGATGGCGCCGGGAGGTAATCCTTACCGTCTTCGGTGTACTTATCTTCCGCGCAGCTCTGGAGTACGAGACAGAGTAGGAGGGGGAGTAGTCTATGCATTTTCTTCATTAGAGGGAGTGTGGGGGCAAATGGTCATTATTTTTTGTTGTATTTCCCAGATTGATCCATGTTACTGCGTAGCTATTCATGAAGTGGTTCCTCTTATTGACTCTCTCGGTGTGTGCAGAGATTCCGACCTTTGTCCTTCCGACGGAGAATGATGCGGTCGTACAGTCTCGTCCGAATGACTTCTACATGTATGTGAACCGCTACTTCGAGGGGAAGGACTCTAAGCCATGGCAAGCGGGCACCTATGGATTTGTGCGTAACATGAAGCGAACGGAAGCAGGAGTCATCGGGACTCGCTTCCATGAAGGAGCAGATATTAAGCCAGTGCGCCGGAATAACTATGGAGTGCCACTCGATCCCGTGGTCGCAGTGGCTGAGGGGGTTGTCGCTTACGTGAATGGATCATCTGGGGGAAGTAACTACGGTAAGTATGTCGTTGTCAGGCATAATTGGGGCGAAGGACCTATCTGCTCTCTGTACGCGCACCTTGGTAAGGTTACCTGTGAGGAGGGGCAAGTTGTAAAAGCGGGGGATGAACTGGGGATTCTCGGGTACACGGGGGCTGGGATTGATAAGGCGCGGGCTCACCTGCACTTTGAGGTGAATCTGATGCTCTCAGAACGATTTGAAAAGTGGCACCAACTGCAGCATGGTAACTCCTCTGGCCATGGCAACTATAATGGTCAGAACCTAGTGGGTCTCAATAGTATGGAACTGCTCTCTCAGCAACGACTAGGGAACGTAACGAGTCTCAAGTCATATCTTGCTAAACAGCGTCCCTACTACAGCGTGACCGTGCCCTCCCAGTTCACTAAGGCTCTACAGAAGAGATATCCATGGCTCTGGGTGGCGGAGCAAGGCGAGCACCGTACGGCTGAAATCGCATTTTCCGCGTCAGGACTCCCCCTCACGATCAAGCCCAGTATGAGACGAGTGACTAGCCCTACGATTACTAAACTTCAACCCTTTCTTGGCCGGCATGAGGACCGTACGATCGGGAGGGTCTCAGGTTCTGGTCAGATGGGTACTCTGACAGAACGTGGACTGCTCTACCTTAAGCTCCTTTGTGATCAGTACTAGGTGGCTGTTATCTCATGATTCTTCGCTACGGTGGGGGGCTGAGGAAGAGAATTAGAAGGGTGAGGGGGAATTTCTTTTTGAGTCATCTAGGGGGCTTAATGTGAAAAAAAGTATTCCGATTTAACTCTTTCACTTTCTTCTCGCCAATTTTGTGGAGTGGTATATGAAGGGATTATGACAATCGAAGAAAAGATCACTAGCCTAGGTCTAGCTCTCCCAGAAGCTCCCGCGCCCGTGGGATCATACTTGAATGCGGTGCGTACAGGAAACCAACTTCATATCTCAGGAGGACTACCATTTTCTGCTGATGTGAAGGTCACAGGTACGGTTCCTACTGATACGACCGTAGAGGAGGCTCAGAAGGGTGCTGAAATGATCGTACTGAACCGTCTCGCAGTCGCTAAGGCGGAGATCGGATCTCTTGATAAGATTACACGAGTAGTCTCGATCAGTGGCTTCGTGAACTCCGCACTCGACTTTTATGACCACCCGATGGTGATTAATGCCGCTTCAGATTTACTTGTAGAGATCTTCGGTGAAGCTGGTAAGCACTCCCGAGTAGCAATGGGGGTAGCAGCATTACCACTCAACGCCTCTGTCGAGATCTCCATGATCTTAGAGGTCTCTGACTAATTTATCACGCTACGCTCATGTCTGCCGAATTGAATAAAACGAACGAAGGGCAACGCCTCGCTGCGACCAAGGCTAATACGGGCTGGAAGCGCTGGGGGCCATACCTCTCAGAGCGTCAGTGGGGAACGGTTCGAGAGGATTATTCTCCTAATGGAGATGCCTGGAACTCTCTCTCCTATGATCAATCTCGGTTATACGCTTATCGATGGGGCGAGGATGGGTTAGCGGGCTTTGCCGATAACGAGAACCGCTTTTGCTGCTCTCTGGCACTCTGGAACCATCGTGATGATCACCTCAAGGAGAAGCTCTTTGGCCTGCCTAATACGGCAGGTAATCACGGTGAGGATGTGAAGGAGATTTATTACTATCTCGATTCTACCCCGACACATAGTTACTGCAAGATGCAGTACATTTACCCTCAAGAGACTTTTCCATATGATAACATCCGTTATGAGAGTAGCATCCGTGACAGGCTCGACCCTGAATATGAGTTAGCAGATACTGGGGTTCTCGATCATGACCGATACTTCCGGGTAGATATCGAGTATGCTAAGTTCAGTGAGGAGGACTTTGTCGGAGTCTACACGATCACCAATATGGGCGATCGCCAGGCTCCTCTGACAGTCATGCCTCAGGTCACTCTGAGAAACACCTGGACGCACGAGGAGGGGGACAAGCCTTCACTCGCTCTCACGCGCAATAATACAGTCAAGGCGACCGGTTCCTTCCTCGACTGGGAGTACACGTGGCAGTCGCCAGGTGCGATGGAATACCTCTTCACTGATAACGAGACGAATACGAAGTGGCTCTATGGTGATGCGAATGGACCTGATTATACGAAGGAAGCCTTCCACCGCTATATCGTTCAAGGTCAAGAGGATGCCGTGAACCCTGCTCAGAAGGGGACGAAGGTCTGTGCGCGACATGAACTAGTGCTGGAGCCTGGAGAGACAAAGGTGGTGCGCTTCCGCTTTAGCCCACTGGAGGGGCCGACTAGTTATAAGAATATTGATAAGATCATCTCACGTCGCCGTAAGGAGTGTGATAAGTTCTTCGAGGTTCTGCAGAAGGGAATCCCGTTCGAGGGTGAGAAGGTCATCCAGCGACAAGCCATTGCAGGGATGCTTTGGTCTAAGCAGTACTACTACTATGACGTAGAGCAGTGGCTCGATGGAGATGAGGGCAAGGCGGCTCCTCACGCGGACCGCCTGAAGGGGCGTAACAGTGACTGGCGTCACCTTCATAACGCGGACCTGATCTCGATGCCTGATAAGTGGGAATACCCATGGTATGCAGCCTGGGATCTAGCCTTCCACTGTATCCCTTATGCGATGGTGGATGGTGACTTTGCCAAGAGGCAGCTCGTCCTGATGCTCAAGGAGTGGTACCAGCACCCAAATGGGCAAATCCCGGCTTATGAGTGGAACTTCTCGGACGTGAACCCGCCGGTGCACGCATGGGCCTGTTATCGTGTCTTCCAGATGGATCGTAAGAGAAGCGGACAGGGCGATTACTTCTTCCTAGAGCGAGTCTTCCACAAGCTCCTGATCAACTTTACCTGGTGGGTGAACCAGAAGGATAAGAACGGGAATAATGTCTTCCAAGGAGGATTCCTCGGTCTCGATAATATCGGCCTCTTTGACCGTAGTGCACCTCTGCCAAATGGTGGGCGACTAGACCAAGCGGATGGAACGGCGTGGATGGCCTTCTATTCCCTGAATATGATGAAGATCGCGCTAGAGCTCGCTCAGCAGAACTCCGTCTATGAGGATACCGCTACTAAGTTCTTCGAACACTTCCTCCATATCGCAGAGGCTCTGAACTCCTGTGGTCCTGATGGCCAAGGCCTATGGGATGAGGAAGACGGCTTCTATTATGACATTCTCCACCAGGATGGGAAGGACCCAGTGAGGCTCAAGGTACGCAGTATGGTCGGACTGATCCCGCTCTTTGCCGTGGAGATCTTAGAGGAGTCGCAGTTAGAACGTGTTCCTCACTTCCGCCGTAGGATGAAGTGGCTCTTCGAGAACCGCCCAGAGCTCGCTAAGCATGTGAGTTATCAGGAGACGAAGGGGAGTAAGAAGCGGATTCTCTCGCTCGTGAGTCAGGAGCGCCTCGAGCGCATTCTCTCTCGAGTCTTTGATGATGATGCCTTCTTCTCTGATTACGGTGTGCGCTCGCTCTCTAAGCAGCACCTCGATAAGCCCTATCAATGGCACTCTGGTAAGTTCAAAGGTGAGGTGAAGTATGTCCCTGGTGAGTCTGATAGCTCGATGTTCGGTGGTAACTCTAACTGGAGAGGTCCGGTTTGGTTCCCGTTGAACTATCTCCTCTATGAGAGCATGCAGAAGTATTACTTCTTCTACATCGATGCCCTCACGCTGGCTAATGGGGTAGACGCTGACCTCTACTTCCGTATGAGGGATTTAGGGAATCGCCTCGTGGATCTCTTCCGTCAGTACCCATCAGCAGCCGAGGACTTCGGGAATCCATCGATGCGACCATGCCACCAAGACGATGTCTTCAAGCATGAGCACCCACTCTTCTATGAGTTCTTCCATGGAGATACAGGTAAGGGGCTAGGTGCCTCGCACCAAACAGGTTGGACAGGCCTTGTAGCGAAGCTCATCGAGTCGCTCTACAGTATGCCAGAGCGTCCTAAGAAGACTCCAGTAAAGGAGGACCTCTAGCGGCCTACTCAGAGAGCTCTCTCGTTCACTCATGTGTAGGGAACGAGGGGG